>CAZAVC010000058.1:3954-9216 GCA_964488265.1 uncultured Fimbriimonas sp. | reverse complement strand
AAAAAAAAAAAAAAAAAAAAAAAAAAAAAAAAAAAAAAAAAAAAAAAAAAAGGTCGGGAAACGCCCCGCCAAAACCAAGGATTACAAAGATGTTTCTTGAGATAACGCCCACAGAGAACGATTTTATTTCGACGGTCCGGTCGTTTGTCGAGGCTGAAGTGCTTCCGAACACGCGGAAATGGGAAGAGCAGAAAGCGTTCGATGACGACATCTGGCTGAAGCTCGGCTCCGCCGGAATGCTCTCCATGACGCTCTCGAAGGAGAACGGCGGTCTTGGACTCTCTTGCATGGGCTACGTGGAAACCTGTCGCGAACTCGCAAAGGGGGACCCGGCGCTCTCAATGAACGTTGCCGCAATAAACGCCCTGTGCGTCGCTCATATCGAGGTTTTCGGCACCGAAGAGCAGAAGCAAAAGTATCTCCCTGGCATCAAAACCGGAGAAATCAAACTCGCCTGGGGTCTCACGGAGCCCGACGCAGGCTCTGACGCTCGGCGCGTTCGCACAAAGGCCGAACCCATCGAAGATCAACCCGGCTACTACAAGATCAACGGCCACAAGATGTTCATTACGAACGGTGGTAAGGCTGACTTGATCATCCTCATCGCCCGCACATCTGAGACGGAACTGAGTGCTTTCTTGGTGGAGACCAAGCAGGACGGGTACGTCTTTGACCAGCGCATTCACACGGTCGGTGTGTCTGCCTCTAACACGGTTGCTTTCAAACTCAAGGATGCGATTGGCTGGCACACTCCTTGCACCTTTGAGCAAGCGATCGGCCTGCTCTATCGAGGCCGACTGGGCATCGCCGCGATGGCTCTTGGTATCGCCGAAAAGGCATTTGAGCTGATGGTTGAGTACTCCAAGCAGCGAGAGCAGTTTAATCGGCGCCTTTGCGATATGCAGTCCGTGCAGAACTTCATTGCCGACAGCGCGATGGAGATTGAAGCCGCTCGGCTGCTCCTGCACAAGGGTGCAAAAATGTTCGACATGGGACTCCCCGTTGTAAAGGAGTCTTCGATGGCAAAGCTCTACGCAAGCGAAACCGCGAATCGTGTGACCAATCGCGCCATTCAGGTGCACGGCGGTCGAGGCATGACCTATGAGTTCCTGGTCGAGAAATTGTGGCGAGATGCCAAACTTACTGAGATCGGCGAAGGCTGTAGCGAAATTCAACGCATGGTTATCGCAAAACAGTGTCTGCGATAGCGGCATCGATTCCGTATCATAGAGAGCAATGAAATTGCTCTCTATGATTCCCTTGGTACTTGCAACTTCCGGATTGAACCGAGTTCAAACCGAGGGTGAGGTGGTCTCCCTGTCCCGAAAGTTTCAGGCGAATCAAGTTCTGGACTACTCCGTGGAGGGAAGCCTCACCGTTGAACAGAGGGCAGGCGATCTCCAAACCTTCATCCCTGAAGACATCACCCAGCGATACGGATTCACACTCACCATTCAGAAGCCAAAAGTCGATGGGATCGTCCAGGCCCTATATGAGCGACCGAACATCACCCAGGTCACTGAGTCTGCCGGAGAAGCGCCGCAAACGATCAAAATCCCCCTGAAATACAAGCTTCAGATGGATGTTTCCCCGGTGAACGATGTTCTCGACATCGTGGACCTCACTCCGAAGGATCCCAAGAAAAAGGGAAGCCAACAACGGGCTCTCCGGGTGCTTCAAGACAATCTGACCGACAACGTTGCCGCTGGGCTATTGGGTCAGTTTGTGGGAGAGATGTACAGACTCGCTCTGTTTACGGGAAACCTTGATTCGTCCATGGACTTCGCCCCAAAGCTCCCGCTCGACAAGGTGAAAGTGGGTGACACCTGGAAGAGAACGGTCGGATTCACGCCCCAGAAAAACAAAGCAGACGCCAATCAGGCGGTCCAACGTTTGGACTACACCTTCACCTACAAGGGAAAGATGAAGAATTCGGCGGGGAAGGATGTTCTTCGAATCAGTGCCGATTTTTCAACGAAGGCCGATCTAGCCGCATACGCCGCGCAGCTGCTAGGCGAGAAAAATGCATCGGGGGAGATAAAAAAACTGCCATTGGAACTGAGTGCAGCCATTGACTTCGATTTGGACCCAATTTCCCACCACACTCTTCGTGCATCAGCAAAATCTCAAGGCAAATTCGAGATTTACATAGGCAGTGCGAGCAACGCAATTTTGCAAACGAACCTCCGTGGACGCACGACCTTGAAATTGAACAAGATTAATTCACTCAAAACCAAATAACGAATTCACAAAAGAGCATCGTAGACTGTTCCCATGACGTCCTTAATCGGACGGTAATTGCACTAGGGTGCTGGGCAGGGGATGGCGTTAGTAAAAACGAAAACGCCCAGAGTCGTAAGTGGCTCAAGGGTGGAGGAAAGGTGGCTCCAAGATCGCTTTCGCGCTCTTGGTGTTGTCGTCCTTTTTACCCTCGCCGCGATCGGTCTCCCGAGTTTAAGTAAAGAGCCACTTGCCTGGGCTTTGTTGGTGCCCTTCCTGCTTAGATCGGGCTTAAAGGCCGTCCCGCCGGTCTCGGTCGTCGCGATTCTTTCGCCTGTTTGGGCAGGCACCTTCGACACAGCACCGGACCATGTTGCTTTCGCGGTCCTAGTGGAGGGAGTAGCCCTTGGTTTTCTGTTTGGAGACTTTCGCTCGGCTCGCCTGACTCTTGTTCCCAACATAGCCCTTGGACTTATCGTTTCAATGGGTGTCGCGAATGGGATGAACCCATGGGTCGGATCTCTACTTGCGCTTATCCTGCCCGCAGCAGCTCTGCTAGGGCTTCGCCGGGTGACGCCGATGCCGGAACAACTTGGTTTTCCAAGCATTTTCGAGATGGGGGTTCTCTTCTCTGGACTTTTGCTCTCGACTAGAGCGCTCGTGGTCCTAGGACCTCTCGGGGACCGATCTGTTGGCATCGCCATTGTCCCCTGTTTCGCAGCAGCTTACGTGCTCTTTCGCAGGCGAACGCTTTCCGAGCGAGCGGAGACCTGCCTTCGTTCGATGAGCGCCATGTTGAACCACGCTCATCCCTACACGGGTTCGCACTCGGGCAGGGTTGCAGAGCTTGCGAAAGAGGTCGGAAAGAGATTAGGCATCGGTGATCGCCGTCTCGAGTTGCTTGGTCACGCCGCCCTTCTGCACGATATAGGCAAGCTAGCGGTAGACGAGCGCATTCTTGAGAAGCCCGGAAAGCTCACCGACGAAGAGTACGAGCAGGTCAAGCTTCACCCCGAATATGGCGCCCGTATTCTTCGATTAGTGGGCGGTTTTGGGAATGTCGCCCACTGGGTCCGGTTCCACCATGAGCGGGTGGATGGAAAAGGCTATCCAAAAGGACTCCGAGGTGATCAAATTCCGATCGAGAGCAAAATCATCTGTGCGATTGATGCCTTCGACGCCATGACCGGAAGCGATGAGGAATCAATGCGGCGATACCGCAAGCCTGTATCTCCAGAAGAAGCACTGGCCGAACTGAAACGTTGTAGCGGAACCCAGTTCGACGTGACAGTCATTCACGCAATGGAAGAGGCACTGGCTCGGAGGGGGATCAAAGCCGCGCGATGAATCCTCTTGTCCTCCAAACGCTTTTGGTTTGCATCCTGACCGTTGGGGTCTTTGAATTCTGGCGAGCGTACGCGAAGAAGGACACCTACCTTCGAATCGCGCAGGCGTTTTCACGTGCCACAGAACTACGGTGCAACAGCCACTTTGGGTTGTCAAAAGAAGTCGAAGTTGTTTCCCTAGAGGTTGCGAAGGCTCTCGGCGTGAGCAATCGTATGCTGGAAGAGCTCCGCCTAGCGACGTACTTGCGTGATATCGGACTCAGTGGAGTTTCTTACGAAGTCTTGAATAGGGAAGATCGAACCCTTGCCGATGAGTCTATGTACGCCCGCCACCCCGAGGTCGGTGCCTCTATCCTACAGATGATCCCGGCATATCGGCCCCTCTCGCCTATTGTTAGAGCCCATCACCTTTCGTACGAAGTAGCTCCAGACGCACCGTTGGCTGCCCGGATATTGGCCGTTGCAACCGACTACGTTTGGTTTGACCGATTCGTTGGGAGAAAGGTCGCCATTGCAAAGGTCTCACTCGGTGCAGGCACGCGGTACGATCCAAAAGTCGTTCAGGCGCTTACTAGGCTCTTTGCAGAAGAGCCCGAAGAAGCCTCGGCATCTTTGATATGAATCGTGTTGAGCTGAAGCCTGTCACCCTGATTGCGGTTGGGTTTTTCGTCGTCTCGATGCTCCTCCGTTTAGTCGGTTGGACGTGGGGATTACCCGCCGCGGGCCAAGATTTTAGCCTGCACCCCGACGAGTATCCGAATGCCGCCTTCTCGCAGCAGATAGACCTTGCGAAAGGGAAGTTGACCCCAGGGGTTTACAACTACGGGACGCTCTACTTCACGGTCCTGAAAGTTGCGGGCGATGTTGCAATCACTTACGGCGGCAATCCAGAAAAGCCTTCGGAACGGATTGCACTCGTCCACAAAGCGGGGCGCTTTCTCAACCTCGTTTTTGGCTCGTTGCTTCCTGTCGTTGCCTGGCTTGCGCTCTCTAGAAGAGGGAGTTGGCAAGGGGCGGGTTTAGCTGCCGGAATGTTGGCTGTTGCCCCGGCGCTTTCCGTTCACTCTCGATTTCAAACCGTGGACATGCTGGCGTTGCTCCTTTCCCTAGGGGGGTTGGTAGCGGCGTTCAATATCCTTGATGAAGATCAACCCGTACTGAAGTGGGCTCTGATTGCGGGAGCCTTTTGCGGACTCAGCGCGGGAACGAAGTACGTCGGAATTGTCGGGTTGCTTCCCGTGTTCGTGGCACTAGGGATGAGACTCAAAACCGGTGCCGTTCCCGGAGTTATAGGGTCTGGCCTGCTGGCGGCGATCGCGTTTGTAGTCGCAACTCCGGGAGCTCTGCTGGACCAAGAAGCGTTCTGGCGGGACTTTCAATTTGAACTGGACCACACGAAAACGGGGCATGGCATCGTTTTCAGCGGTACACCCAGCGCGCTGATCTATCACCTAGGAAACTTCGTTCTTGGTTTTGGAATTCTCGGTTCGATCCTTGGGATGGTGGGGCTCGTTCAAGGCGCAAGACGGAATGACCGGATCGCCATTCTCTCTTTGATCTTCTTCCTGGTTTATCTCGTGGCAATTTCCCGAGCAGAGATCAAGTTCATGCGATACGTGTTGCCCCTATTCCTGCCGCTGTCCATCGGGATCGGACGGTTCATTCAAAACCTGCCAGCCGAAATTACAGATCGAAC
>CAZAVC010000058.1:0-3944 GCA_964488265.1 uncultured Fimbriimonas sp. | reverse complement strand
TTGTTCTATTGCTTTTGTCTCGATCTTATTATTATTTCTTCTTTTTATTTTTCTTCTTTTTTTCGGTCCAGTTTGCGCTGCAAATGAGTCTTCCCGACACACGCACGGTTGCCGCGGATTACTTGAAGCAGGACGCATCCAAGAGTGTGGGAGTCGTTTCTGATCCCTGGTTTTGGACACCTACTTTGTATCCAGAAACCGCCGCCCCAAGATTCGCAGGTCCGGAGCGAATCCAAGCATTTCGAGAAGCATCGCCTCTACGAGTGCTTCAGTTCATCCCCGAGTCAGGAATCAACGACCGCTATGATTGGGACACCCGGCTTCTCAGTGATTTGAAGCCAGATCGGGTGGTGTTCTCCAGCTTTGAAACGCAGGCCGTCGACCGCATTGCTTCCCTAAAGAAGGCGGGACGGAAGTTCACCGACGTCGAATCCCTTCTTGCCGACCGCTATACGGCCTTTGCCGAGCAGCTTTCTAAGGAGTATGAAGTCGAGAAGGTATTCAATCCGAAGCCGACGATTCTCGTGGAAGACATGGAGTATGTCGGACCCACGGTGTGGGTATGGAAACGGAAGGGCTTGTAGAGGATGTGGAGTGGTTCCTAGACCATTTGCTGGTTGAAAAGGGAGCCTCTCCACACACGGTATCCAACTATCGTCGAGATCTCCTTGCGGTCGTTGGTCTACTCCATCCGGCACCGCTCAAGACGTGGGGAGACATCACGAATAGGCATCTCACCTTACTAGACCCATGGCTAGAATCGGCGAGTTCGACGCGGACGGCCCAACGACGAATCAGTGCCTTTAGGAGCTTCCTGCGCTTTCTGAAGCGTCAGGGGGTGAAATTAGAGATTGATCTGCCTTCAACCGCCGGATTCAAAACTCCGAAGCGGTTGCCAAAGGCAATGCCCGCTACCCTCGTCGCCAAGATGATGGAGACGGACATGGCTGGGCCAAGCGGATTGCGAAATCAGGCACTTATTGCGCTCCTCTTCGGGTGCGGGCTTCGCATCACCGAAGCGATTGAACTGGGACTCAACGATTACGACCAAGAGAACCGCGCGCTCCGAGTTCTTGGTAAACGTCAGAAAGTGCGGATGGTGCCTGTTCCGGAAGAGGTCGATCAGGTGATCCAAACATATCTCTTGCGTGGACGAACCGAGATCATGCGAAAGCCTACAGACAAACTCCTTTTGTCTGTCCGGGGAAACAAACTCTCGCGGCAAGTCGCGTACGACATTGTCAACGAACTGGCTCGCACCGTTGGAAAGAATCAGCCGACGGGACCGCACACCTTGCGACATTCTTACGCGGTTGCCCTCTTAAAAGGGGGGGCAGATCTTCGAGTAGTTCAAGAATTATTGGGTCACGCAAGCGTAGCAACCACTCAGGTTTATACACAGTTGGAAGATGAGGCGATCTCTCAGAACTATCGTCGAGCTCACCCAAGGGGATAGCCGAGCTAAGCCTAACCCGCTTCGCACTCGTAACTGATCGTCGAAGCGTCGAATTCAATCTCGCCCGTTTGGAGCATCCTTGAGATATACGGGACGCACAACCCACAGTTGGTCCCCGCGTCAAATCGGTCTCCAAGCTCTTGGAGTGTTTTAGCGCCTGAGAGTTTCATCTCAGCGAAGGTGATGGACGCGCAGACGCACCGACGCACCGGACGTAATCCGGATTCGTTCATTCCCTCACCAGCCCAGGCAATTCGTCGACTCCCATTACCGATAGATTTCTATCAGTATGCATCAATACGTTCGAACCTAGTCGAAAGGCTCCGGCTAATCCAATCATTGCCGCGTTGTCTGTACAAAGGGAGAACGGAGGAACGATAACTTGAACCCCGTAACGCTCACCGAGCTTTATTGCCTGAGCCCTTAGGTCTTTGTTCGCGGAAACTCCTCCCACAAGAGCAATGGATCGAGGACGGTTCTCCTGAATGGAGTATTCCAGGCGCGCAATCAGAACATCCACGATGGCGGCCTGTACGGATGCGGCCATATCCGCAGGGTTGATCGGAGCACCTGCTGACTCAACCTGACGAAGGACGGCTGTTTTCAATCCAGAAAAGCTCATCTCGTACGTTCGCTTTCCTAGGGCCCTCGGCAGGTCGAACGCCTTCGGGTTTCCCTGAGGAGCGAGTTCTTGGATGGCCCTCCCTCCTGGGTAGCCAAGGCCCAACAATCGAGCCGTTTTGTCGAACGCTTCACCCGCGGCGTCGTCTCGAGTCTCTCCCAACAGTCGATAACTTCCTAGCGATTCGATGAGAACAAGTTCACTGTGCCCCCCACTTGCCACGAGCGAGACCATAGGAAACTGAGGTTCTTCCTCAGCAGCGAGGATTGAGAGCAGGTGTCCTTCGATATGGTGAATACCGACAATCGGCTTGCCCGTCGATAGCGCTAGTCCCTTGGCGAAACTAGCCCCGACGCTGAGCGCTCCGACCAATCCTGGGCGGGTCGTGACTGCAAAACCATCAATATCCCGCAGTGTGAGATTCGCGAGTCTTAACGCTTCATCAACAACCGGGACGATTGCTTCGGTATGAGAACGCGCCGCCGCCTCAGGGACGACGCCACCCCATTTCTGGTGCATCTCAATCTGCGTCGCAACGACATTGCTGAGTACGGATCTACGCTGGACAACTGCAGCGGACGTCTCGTCGCAACTGGTCTCTATCGCCAGCACACGACCGGGAAAGAGTAGATCGCTGACGGTCATGCTTTCGGCCAGTTCGCCGCTGCCGAAGCCAAATCGTACAGCCACATGATCACGGCGTCCTCTTTGTTGTCAGGATAGTAGCCTTTGCGGACCGCGGCCCGGACAAATCCGAACTTTTCGTAAAGACGCATCGCGGGTTCATTGGAGGCGCGAACCTCAAGCGATGCGCATTGAGCTCCTCGATTCACCGCTTCTGTGAGTAGCCGAGTCATAAGCTTCTCACCAACTCCTTTTCTACGCTGGTCGCGATGAACCGCTAGAGTGATGATATGAGCCTCGTCGATCACCATCCAGATGCCGCCGTAGGCGATTGGATTACCCATTTCAAGTCCAACAAGGAAGTATCCATGGGGATGCGAGAGCTCGTTTTGGAACGACTTTTCAGACCACGGAGCACCGTTCGCCTCTTTCTCAATTTCTAGAATGGCCGGGATATGACCGGCGTCTAGGATTTCGAAACGAAGCGTCGAGACCATAGAAGATCAGCCTCCGAGATAGGCTTCTTTAACCTTCGGATCGGCAAGCAGTTCCTTACCAGAGCCGCTGAGAACAACGTTGCCTGTTTCTAGCACGTAAGCCCGGTGGGCAATTTCCAAAGCCCGGTTTGCGTTCTGTTCGACGATCAAGATGGTTTTGCCCGCCTTATTGACGTCTAGAACAATGTTGAAAATTTCAGTCACGAGGTTTGGAGCCAGCCCTAAGCTTGGCTCGTCCAGAAGAAGCAATTCAGGCCGAGACATAAGCGCACGACCGATGGCCAGCATTTGTTGCTCACCGCCAGACATGGTTCCAGAGTTTTGCTTGACTCGCTCTCGAAGCCTAGGGAACCGGTCCATCGCCGACTGAATATCTTTCTCAATTTCTTTATCGTTTCGAAGATACGCACCCAGTTGCAGGTTTTCGTAAACCGACATGTTCGTAAAGATCCGTCGACCTTCTGGCGAGTGGCTGATACCCGCTTTGACAATGTCGTGCGGGGCCATTCCGGTGATATCTCTACCCTTAAAGGAAAGGGAGCCGCTGCGCGGCCGCAGAATGCCGCTGATTGTTCGCAACAGCGTGCTCTTGCCGGCACCGTTCGAGCCTATGATCGCTACAATCTCGCCCGGCTGCACCGTGAGCGAGACATTGTTGAGGGCCTGAATCGCCCCGTAGTAGACATCGATGTTTCGTGGGTGGAGAAGAGCTTCTGGTAAAGCTTCTCCTCGGTCATCCCGTCAT
>CAZAVC010000057.1:0-9399 GCA_964488265.1 uncultured Fimbriimonas sp. | reverse complement strand
AAGCAACGAAGAGCAAGAAGAACAAGGTGGCGCTGGGCCTCGGCATCGGCGGCGGATTCTGAAACCGATTTTCGGATTTAGAGTTTTTGCGCAACGGGGGAGTTTCGGGCAATGATGTTAACGGGGGAGCACTTTCTACAAGAAGGTCTCATTACGCCTGCCCAACTCCAACTTGCTGAAGAGAAGCAACGAGAGCTTGGCGGAAACGAATCCATCGCCAAGATTCTTGTTGCACTTGGCTTCATCTCTGAAAAGGATCGTGTCAAGTCGCTTGGCAAGGTCTGGGGCGTTAGCTTCATCGACGTCAACGAGATCGTTCCGCAGCCCGAAGCCATCGGTCTTTTGAGTCCCCAACTTGCAAAGCGCTTCAAGTCGCTCCCTTTAGAGAGACACCAAAATCGCCTCATCGTCGCAATGGCGAACCCTCTCGACATTTTTGTCATCGATGAGATTCGCCTCACTACTGGCCTTGAGATCGAACCGCTGATTGCGATCGAAGACGACCTTTCGACTGCGATAACTACGTTCTACCGACAGGAGAACGAGGTTAAGGACATGGTCGCCGGCATGATGGAGCAGTTCGATGGTGGACTTTCCATTGAGGTCAAAAAGGAAGAAGAGGAAACCGACGATTCCACCGACGATGCACCGATCATCCGTTTGGCGAACCTAGTGATCACTCAAGCCGTCATGGACAAGGCCTCGGACATTCACATCGAGCCATTGAAAGATGGCGTGCGGGTTCGATATCGAATTGACGGTGTGCTGCTTGAGGGCATGAACCTTCCGAAAAAGGTTCTGGCACCTCTCACAAGTCGATTCAAGATCATTGCCAACATGGACATCGCCGAAAAGCGTGTCCCGCAAGATAACCGAATTTCGATGTCGATCAGCGGGAAGGAGTTCGACTTCCGCGTTTCCACCCTACCCATGGTGCATGGCGAAAAGATCGTTATGCGGGTTCTGGACAAGGGTGGCATCAATGTTGGCCTCAGCAAATTGGGCTTTCTTGAGTACAACCTTGCGCTTCTGGAGGACATGTGTTCGAAGAGCTACGGAATCATTCTTGTAACCGGTCCAACGGGTTCGGGTAAGTCCACAACCCTGTATTCGATTCTCAACAAGATCAACACGGGTGACAACAACATCATCACCATCGAGGACCCGGTGGAGTACGAGTTGTCCGGGATCAATCAGTGCGGTGTCAATGTTCGTGCGGGCATGACCTTCGCGGCAGGCCTTAGAGCCATGCTCCGGCAGGACCCTGATGTGATCATGGTCGGTGAAATGCGCGACAACGAGACGGCAACGATCGCTATGGAAGCCGCCCTTACCGGACACTTGGTTTTGTCCACGCTTCACACGAACGACGCGTCGAGTGCGCCTACTCGTTTGATGGACATGGAAGTGGAGCCGTTCCTCATCGCCTCTTCGCTAATCGGAATCTTGGCGCAGCGACTGGTTCGAGTGGTTTGTCCCAATTGTAAAGAAAGCTATACCGCTCCGAAAGAAACATTGCTCCGATATGGCTTCCCGGTACCAGACGAGGTTGGAGACGAGAACGGAGATATCACCCTGTTTAAGGGCGCCGGTTGCGACAAGTGCAAAGGAACGGGCTACAAAGGCCGAACCGGTATCCACGAACTTATGGATGTGAATGAAGAGATCAAAGATGCGATCTTGCGCCGTGAAGCTGGACACACTATCCAGCAGCTTGCGATTAAGAACGGCATGCGCACTTTGCAAATGGATGCCGTGGCCAAAATCCTGATGGGCACGACGTCGGTGGAAGAAGTTTTGAGGGTGATCTACGCCTAGGAGTCAGAAAATGGAAATGGAGTGTCCGCAAACTAATACAGAATTGATGCCTCCGCTTAAAACGGAAGCGTTAGAGAAAGCCTCGTCAAAGCTCAACGAATTGGCTGTTTTGCCTCACGTTGTGTTTAAGGTCTTGGAAGCATCCAAATCGGAGACTGCTCCGGCTGCTGCCGTGGAAAAGTCGATCATTGTCGATCCCGGCTTTTCCACCAAGATTCTTCAGCAAGCAAACAGTGCCGGGTACGGAATCCCGAAGCGGGTCACCAGTATTCGCGAGGCCATTCTGTATCTGGGTTTCCGCGCGGTGAGGAACCTTGCCATGACGGTCGGAACTTTCGATCTGTTCGTGGGCAAAACGGACAAAGAAAGCCTGCGTCGTCGTGGCTGGTGGCGATCCTCCGTGGATACAGCCATCTGTGCAAAGTGGCTCGCTCACGCACTCAAAAAGGCATCTCCGGACGACGCCTACACCTGTGGTCTCCTTCACCTCATCGGCCTTACTCTAATGGATAGGCTTTATCCTTCGGGGTTTGAAGACGCTCAAAGCTTTTCAAACCAAAAGGGTGTTTCCATTGGCGCGGCTCAGCGAGAACTTTATGGATTCCACTATGGCGACTACATTGAAGTGGTTGCAACGAAGTGGCAATTCCCGGCAGAACTAGCTGGGGCGCTGAACGTATTGGAGGCACCTCGAGAGCCAGACAAGTTACGAGCGATTACTACGTTCGCTTCGATATGTGCCGACCTTGCCGCGACCGGGGTGCAGTTAGAGGCGTCTGAGTTAGCAAAGGTCTTTCCCGCGTGGACATGCGAAAACCTAGAAATTTCTGAGCAGATGTTGCCGACAATCGTACATGAGTGTATGAGCGCGTTGAATGCGGCGCAAATGCACCTTGCAGGTTAGATATGTCGGGAAACTTCGATTGGAACAAGGTCCTCAAGGCGGATGAAACGAAGCAGGCTATGGCCGAAGAAGGGGCGGTCATTGATCCTCGCTCGGGCTTGCCGATAGAGACGATTGAGCCAAAGGCTGCGCCTGCAGCAGGTGGTCCACAGGGTTCCGCGATTCACGACATCGAGGCCAACGCTCACCGTTTCGCTATTGAAGCTGATGCCCATCACCGAGGTGTTCGCAGCGATGAGCTCCTGAATCCTGCCGAAACGCATATCGACGACATTCTCCGTATGGCACTGGAGCGGAAAGCTTCCGACATTCACCTTACAGTCGGGCTCCCGCCAATGATCCGTTTGGATGGAGAGATTGTTGCTCTTCCTTACCATCCGCTTGGCTTGCGAGATTGCCGTCGGTTGATCTACGACACCCTGAGCAACGAACAACTTGAGCGGTTTGAAACCAAGCACGAACTGGACTTTGGCTACGCGGTCAAAGATCTTGCACGGTTTCGCTTTAACGTCTATATGCAGCGAAACTCCGTCGCGGGCGCATTGCGGGTTATTCCCACAAAGATCCCGCCTTTCGAATGGTTGCGGCTACCGTCTATCATTCGCGAGATCAGCAAGCGCACCAGCGGTTTAATGCTCGTGACCGGACCAACGGGTTCTGGTAAAACCACGACGATCGCTTCGATGATCGACGATATCAACGAGAATCGTCAGTCGCACATCCTTACTATCGAGGACCCGATCGAGTACCTACACAGGCACAAACGGTGCATGGTCAACCAGCGGGAACTGCACTCGGACACTTATTCGTTCCACAACGCATTACGAGCCGTTCTTCGTGAAGATCCGGACATTGTTCTTGTTGGTGAAATGCGTGACCTCGAAACTATCGAGGCGGCCCTCACACTTTCCGAAACGGGCCACTTAGTCTTTGGAACTCTTCACACGCGAAACGCGCCGGCAACGGTCGACCGGATTATCGACGTCTTTCCGACCGACCAACAAGATCAGATTCGAGTTCTTCTCGGCAATACGCTTGAGGGCGTTATTGCCCAACAACTCCTTCCGAAATTGGGGGGAGGTCGAGTTGCCGCCGTTGAGATCATGGTTGGTACGCCTGCGATCAAGAACCTTATTCGCGAAGGCAAGACTCACCAGATGTACTCCATCATGGAAATGTCCGCCAACGCGGGCATGCAAACGATGGACCGGGCACTGAGTGATATGTACAAGTCAGGCACAGTGAGCTTTGAAGAGTGCATGATGCGAGCCGTCGACAAAGACAACTTTGCGCGATTGGCCAAGGGCGCTGCCTAAACCGCTCGAGTCCCCGGTTTAACTGCCGGAATACCAACCAGGTGTTCCGGCAGTTCGTCTGGAGCGTAACTAACCGCCTCAACAGTGAAGGCAGAGAAGAGTGGGGCACCCAGTCCAAGATCTCCTTGGGCTCGGTTGATTAGCACACCATATCCAGCAACCTCGCCCCCCGCGTTCGTGATAGCGTCGCGGGTTTCGACGAGAGACCGACCAGTGGTAAGAACATCGTCTACAACAAGCACCTTTGTGCCCGGTGCCAGAGTCTTGCCTCGACGAAGGGTCTTCTCCCCATTCTCGGTTTCCACGTACACGGCCGGGATTCCCATGATTCGAGCAACCTCGAAGGCAATGATGATTCCACCCGTTGTGGGCCCGGCAACGCAGTCAAGCCCGGCATCTGCGTAATGGGCAGCAATCTCATTGCAGAGGGCACTGAGAACATCCGGCCTTTCCAGGACTCTGAACTTCTCGAAGTAAACGTCACTATGACGCCCGCTCGTCAGAATAAAGTGCCCGCGAAGGATAGCTCCTGAAGATTCAAGAAGCGCGCCAAGATCAACCGCCATGGCGATGAGTTTAGCCGACGACCGTGAACGGGGTCATGTCGCGCACAACTTCATTGTCTTCGTTGAGGAGAACCACTTTCGGGACGATCTCCTCGTCGGTGAGATCGAAGGCCGCAATGATGACGCGGTCACCCGCTTTGAAGAAATGCGCTGCTCCTCCGTTGAGTCCCACCACCCCTTTGGGTCCACCGAAAATATAAGTCTGGATACGCGAGGTGTGGTCCACAGCCCAAACATGGACCAGTTCGCCGTCTTTTAGGCCGACCTGATCCATGACCGAGCGATCCACCTCTATGCTCCCCACATAGTCGGGGTTAGCGTAGGTTACATGAGCGTGGTGGAGTTTCGCCTTAAGCAGTTGCGCCAGTCGCATTAGGAGGTAGTTCCGTGGAACCTCCGGGAGTTGCCCCGACCGTTCCGCTTTTTTCGACGAAGTCGTTCTCAGCGCGAGCCCGACGTGCTCGTCGGTAGATCGCAGAGACAAATCCGCCGATGGTAAAGATACCCGTACCGATCCAGATCAACGAAGTGAGCGGTTTGTAGAACACTTGGATGGGATAGATCGGAGGTGAGAACATCATGTTCACGAATGCCGTTCGAGTTCCCGCATCAAATCTTGTCAAAGAGACGATGAAGTCGTCACTCACCCTTGTCAGGCTCGGGACCATGCCCTGATCTCCGATCTCCAAGAATGGTTCGACCTCATAGGTTTTGTCTTGATACGTGATCGCCAACTTCGCCCCGAACTTTGCACCCGGGCCCTGCTTGCCGTTGGACGTGAACTCTCTATATTTGACTTCGATATTGGATTCGGACTTGCTCTCGCCGGGTTTGATTTCCAACGGCTTCGCCCAAACATTGATCTCCGGCTCTCTCATCGCGAGATAGAGGTCGTGGCTTGCTGTGGTGCGAATCCAAGGCCAAACATTTGACTTAATCTCGCCACCCTGCTCGTAGTAGTACAGCGAAGGATTAGCCTCGAACTTTTCTCCGCCTGGACCTTTCACGTCAAAGACCACGCGTCCATTGCGGTCGAAAGAGTCCTTCATATCCAGTCGGTTGAAGGAGATCTCGTATCCCATGGCCTGGGCGGGGGAGCCTTCCCGCACAAAGATTCGCTCTTCGCGCTCGAAGCCCCGTGACAAGATCAGTCCGCCTAGAAGTACAGCCAAGCCGAAGTGGGTGATGAAGCCGCCCGTTCCGAGCTTAGACTTTCGCCCGACCTCTATAGCCCGGACCAAGTTGGTCATAGCGACAAACATGGTCACGAACATCAGGGCGAGCATCACCGGAATCAGCGGGAGCTTTGTATTGTTTGGCCCCGCGACCGTGGCGGCCGGATCGAGTCCGACTCCGAACGTCGGGTTTTTGATCAGGATCAGTCCAACGCCGAGTAAACCAAGCGTGACGCAGGTGATTACATAAAGTCGCTGAAGCACTACCTTAATACTTTCGGACTTCCATTTCAGGAAAGGCGCCGTACCCATCAAAACCATGAGCGGCAGATAAATCCAAACCGTCACCTGGTGGTAAAGGGCTTCCTCAACGCGCTGCTGCGTTCCGCTGGAAGTAGCGGCTTTGATAACGGGCCAACTCATGCCCAACGAGACCACGAAGGCAAGGAGCGAAAGAAGCACCGTTCCCGTTGTGTAAGCATCTTCCCGAGAGATTCCTTTCCCGGCGCTAACGGGTCTGGGGTTAGCCGATTTCAGCCGAGTACCTCGGAAAATCCACAGCAAGGTGAACGCCGCCGTGAGCGCGATGAGTCCTCCCTTAAGGATGCCTCGCGCTCTTTCGTCCATCGACGCGAAGCTGTGATTGCTGACGTTATCAAGAAGACCGGACCGCGTAAGGAAGGTTCCGTACACAAACAGCAGGAAGGGAAGTCCACCCATCAACAAGTTCGATGGAATCCAACGGGTCGTTGCTGCTTGGACGATCACGCCGTGAATGAAGGCGGCTAGGACCAACCACGGAACAAGCGAAACGTTCTCTACCGGGTCCCACGCCCAGAAGCCGCCCCAACCTTGTGTCTCATAGGCCCACAACCCGCCTAGAGAGATGCCAAGACCGAGAATGGAAACTCCGGCAAGGCTCCAGGGGCGAACGTATTTGATCCAGTCGTCCACCTTCCCGGATATCATCGCCGCGAAGGAAAGGGCGAAGGGCACGGTAAGTGAACCAAAGCCCAAAAAGATGATCGGAGGGTGAATGACTACCCAGTAATTCTGGAGAGCCGGCGTCATGCCATCTCCACGGGGCGGAACGTAAACGATTCCGTTCTGGGTCACGTTGTCTAACAGATTGAACGGCGTCTCATTGATAAGAATCGCCATCAAGATGGCAAGAACTGATCCGTAAATGCCCGTGTAAAAGCGGTGATAATCGCCAACCGACCGGAGCGTAACAGCCCCGAAGACCGCTGAAGTCAATGCCCAAAGAAGGAACGAACCCTCCTGAGCGGTCCAAACTCCTGCTACTTTGTATTCTAGAGCGGTGGTCGTATCGCCGTGATTGAAAACGTATCCGTACTGGAACTGATTGTTCACAAACAACCAAGTAAGCACGCCGAAAGCGGTGGCAACGCTAAGCGTGCCTCCTACGAATGCAAAGTTGCGTAGTCGTCTCAGTGCCGGCTTCTCGGGAAGAAATGCGAAAAGCGTAAGGGCAGCGAAAAGGAAGAAGGCAGCCCAGATCGCATACTTGCCGAGCGATCCTGCAAAGAGCGACGTGCTGCTTGCTGCCTTCAGGCCGAGGTCGGCGAGATTGGGGGTAGGGTTTTCCATTCGGGGGACTCGGGGACTTAACCCTTAACCGTTGCCTCAGTTGGTTTGGTTCCGTAATCGCCCGCGCTTTTGCTTGGCTTCCCAGATTCACCCTCATACTTCGAGGGACACTTCACAAGGAGCTGTGAACTCTCAAAAACGTCCCCTTTGAAGCTTCCGACCGCAACCACTCTGGTCGCGTCCTTCAGGTTTACGGGGTCGCCTTTGTGAACGATCGTCACTAAGGTTCCTTTCTCATCCTTCGCGTCGAAGGACACGGAGTGATTTGCAAAGTCGGTCTTAACGGTTCCCGGAATAAGATCGCAAGCGAGGTGCAGCCGATCTCCGCTCATCGAGCGAGCCTGTGAAACCGTAACATAAGGACTCGCCCCTTGACTGAAGGAGACGAAAACCGCCGTGGAGGCGACGGCAACGACGGCTAGCGTGACCCAGCCAGATGCTCGCAATGCCATTAACTTAATCGTACCGTACGACCTCAAAAGTCGTCTCAGAGATTTCAATTCTGAGTGAAACAAATCCGTAACAGAGTCAGGAATGATCGTGAAGGTGCAAAAAACACGCAACACTTCGTAGAACGGAAAAGTCTTTAGGTCAGCCTATAAGCTCTTCAATGACACGACGCAACTTTCTTGAAATGGGAGCCCTTGCCGCAGCGGGCTTTGCACTCACCCCGTTTCGCCTTCAAGGCAAAACGGAGCAGGTGATCATAATCGGATCAGGAATTGCGGGATTGGCCGCCTGGGAAGCGCTGAAAAACGACGGCGTGGATGCCCTGATCATTGAGGCAGGCTCAAGGGTCGGCGGAAGGGTTCACACCTCGCGAGAGCTCATTAACGGGAAGCCTGTTGAACTCGGAGCGGCATGGATTCACGGAGCCGAGAACAACCTTCTTTGGGAACGTGTTCAGAAGCAAAAGTTAGGCACCAAACTCGTTCGCGAAGAAACGGAAGTTGTATTTGACATCAACGGGGAAGTGCTAACCGTTGCTGCTCAGGCTAACAAAGACAAGCTTTTTGAAGACCTCCTCGGTTTCCTGGAGAAGCGGCGAGAGTCGCTCACACGAGATCGACCGTTGCAAGACCTCGTCGAGGAGTTCATCCAGCGTCGAAAGTTGAATGCCCGTGAAAGACGGCGGTTGGCGCACTCCGTGGAATCTTCCGTCACTCAAGAATATGCGGAAAGCCCAGTGCGACTTTCCGGCAAGAACTGGAACGTCGATGAGGGATTTCAGGGCGGAGACGCGACCGTACTGGCGGGTCTCGATTCTCTGTTCCCTCGGGGATATCGGATACGTCTGAACCAAACCGTCACAAAAATTGAACACAAGGACGATCTGGTTCTTGTGACGACGGACCGCGATGTCTACCAAGCCAAAACGGTGATCTGCACGGTTCCTTTGAGCATTCTTCAGTCAGACCTGATTGAGTTCGTTCCGCCGCTCGCGGACTCCAAAAGGAACTCTATTGCGAGACTTGGTTTTGGAAGATTGGAAAAAGTGATCCTCTCTTTTCCGCGCAGGTTTTGGCCAGACGACTGTGATCTGTTTGGCCTCATGGGCGAGGAGAGAATCTGGTCTGAATGGTTTGATGGTGGGACCGATTCAACTGTGCCAACCCTGATCGGCTACGCTGCCGGGCAAAAGGCGGACTCTGTTGCTGGACTTTCCGAGAAAGAAGCCGTTGCGCTTGCAATTAAGGAACTCTCTGCGATCTTTGGGGAAGTCCCTGATCCCGACGCTTCAACGGTCACTTCGTGGAGCAAAAATCCACATATTCAAGGTGCTTACACCGCTTATGTAGTGGGTTCGGGTCCTGAGGATGTTTTGGAGCTTGCAAAGCCACACGGGACACGCCTGATGTTTGCGGGTGAAGCTACGGCGGCTAAAGCGGTAGGGACCTTGCATGGTGCGGCAGCCTCGGGTTACCGGGCAGCCATGGAATCAATTGCTCTTCTTTAGCGACATCTTGGAACAAACCTTGCAACAGGAAGGTTGCACCTCATCGAATCAT
>CAZAVC010000056.1:0-9494 GCA_964488265.1 uncultured Fimbriimonas sp. | reverse complement strand
TCGAGGTACTGAGTCATGTCAAGTTCGGTGCTCATGGGGTTCGTAGGGATCCAAAGGACGAAGAAAGGTTAGGCGCCGAGCGCCTTGTCAAGATCGAGTAGGGTCACGAGGTGGCCATCTTGATTGGCGACGCCGCGAACAAAGTCATTGCTGATTCCAGAAACAAGCGGAGGGGTCTCCTCAACGCTCGAACTCTCGATGGTGATGACCTCACGCACCTCATCAACGATCACGCCCACGTTGCCTTCGTCGGTATCCACCACGATGATTCGTGCGTGTTCGGAAGCCTCGGCGGAGCAAAGACCGAATCGCGATCGCAGATCGACGACCGGGATTGTTTTGCCACGCAGGTTCACGAGACCGCGAATGTGAGCATCGGCTTGGGGGATCGGGGTGATTTCGCGAAGTCGGATGATTTCGTTGACTCGAAAAATATCGATTCCGTAAGTTTCCGAATCAAGGCGAAAAACAACGAGCTGTTCTTCGGCAGTCCCGAGGGTGTTGGTTGCCATACTATTACGTCTCCGTCCGTAAGAGCGCATGCGCCCTGTAGAGTGATTTTCGGAAACGCATACCGGCTTCTTTACGGATTGGCAGAATTACCGGCAAAATGGCAATTAAGTGGTTGGTTAGCGATCTAGATGGCACCCTTCTGACGCACGATCGGCGTCCCCATCCCCTGGCAAAAGCGGCCATTCATGCGGCATTGAATGCCGGGCTAACCGTAGTTCTCGCGAGTGGTCGCGCCGCTCAATCCATTGACCTGTTCGCCGACGAGTTGGAGGTTGTTGGACCGCTGATCGCAAGCAACGGTGTCGTCGTATTGAGCGCGGAACGAGAGGTCATTCGAGCGGCCAGGATTCCACGAGAGGCCGTTGAGATTGCATACAACTACTGCCGAGACAATCAACTTCAGTTAACCGCGTATACGCCAGATGGCCCGAGGTTCGTGTTCCCTTCTAAGTGGGGTCAGGTTTACGCGTCGCGCGTAAACATTCCGGTGATCGAAATTTCAAATTGGGATGAGTTCGTCCAACTTCATCACTATAAGTTGATGGTGACCGATGCCCCGGAGAACATCCCGGCTCGCCGGGCCGATCTCGAGCCGCAGATGGCTCATCTCCCCATCTTCACCACCGAATCCGAACCTGAATACCTAGAGTTTTTGCCTGCAAACGCCGATAAAGGAACCGGGTTACAATGCCTTGCCGAAAGGTATGGCGTTCATCGTGAAGAAGTCGCCGCAATTGGGGACTACCTCAACGATTTAACGATGCTGGAGTGGTGCGGATTATCTGGAGCGGTGGCAAATGCCCACCCTCAAGTTAAAAACATCGCAAAGGTAACGGTTGCGAGCAATGAGGAAGGCGGTTTTGCGGAGTTCGTGAACCGGTTTGTGCTACAACCGTAAAGGAGTTTCTTCGGTGAAGTCCGAATTTGGAGTGGAGTTATGAACAATGCGTTTCGCGCTGTCGCTGCCGTTGCCCTTGGATGGCTGTCGGCCTACGCTGCTGCAGGCACCCTAACGGTGACCTCGCCTTCTTCGGGTCAGTTCCTGGGCAAAAACAATTCGCTCACGTACAACATCCGGTCAGCCGTTGTAAAAGGAACGGTGATTGCGACGGTCGTCGGACCAACGGGTTCAACGATTTTGCGGTCCGATTACACGCCCGACACCGACGGAAAGGCCTCTGGATCGTTGCCCGTCAACTTTAGCGAGACCTCGCCGCAAGGCGCCTACACCATCAACGTCACGGTTGATGAGCCGGGAAACACTTACACCCCGGTCGCAATCGACGTCACGGTTGATACCTTGACTCCAAAACTCTTGAACTTCTCGCCTGCTCAGGGCTCCTTCGTAAAGGGAACCGTACGAGTGCGTTTTGATCTTCTAGAGCAGTTCATGAAGACCTGGCGCGTAACGGTCAACAACGCCGATATCCCGAACAACTCCGGTACAACCGAAACCGCGTTGAGCGTTGATTGGAATTCGACGACCTTGGAACGAGACGGAACCCAAACGATCCAACTCAACGCCCGGGATCAAGCCGACAACGCGTTCAATTTTTCGATCAACTGCACTGTCGACAGGCTCCAACCCAGTTCGTCAATCGATTTCCCACGCGGTGACACTCCCATTCGCCCCCGAACCGACATCAATGTCGTTGTCACCATTCGCGACCAATTCAGCGATTCGGTGGACATCACAGGCGTTGACGTGGTTCTGCAACGAACCGATGGAACGTTCCTGGGACGAGCCGCTCGACGCTCGTTTGGAGCGCAGGGCGCAAATACTTGGCAATACGTTGGACGAATTCGGCATCGAAGCGGCAAGCTTCCTTCGTCTTTCAAAGTTGTGGTAACCGCCGTCGATAAAGCCGGAAATGTTGCCACACGGCAAGAGCAAACTATTAATATTGGGACCCGGGGGCGAAGTCGGTAAGCCACCCGGAGCAAAAGCATGAAGCGTTTACTTGGATTACTTCTTCTGGTTTCGGGCGCAACCATCGGCCACGCCCAAATCCCGGATCTACTCAATGCGTTCGACGCAGGTAGCCGGTCGCTTGGCGCCGGTAGCTCCATGGGAGTGACAGGAGCGGACACGCTCTCTGCCATTAACAACCCAGCCGGTCTGGGCTATATTCGGGGGCGCAATCTTGGTCTCGCCTATCGAAACCTGCCCCGTTCGGATACGCGACTTCAAGGCAACATTGCCGACCCGATCACGGATACTCAAGGATTCCGAGGTGGAAGCGCTATCACGCACCTTGGCTACACAATGCCGCTCAGCGCGGTGAAGAAGGGAGCCGACGGCACGTTGGGCTTCTCGTACTCCGTTGGTGGATTCGTTGACGACACACGGTTCGGAACAGGTCTTCAGAGCCCGCCGTTCACGGTGAACAACTACGTGGAGCAAATCAAGGCGAAAACGGAGTTCTTTGCGCTTTCGCTCGGCCGGACAACTTCCGACCAGAACACGAGTTGGGGATACGGAATCGTCTTCGCCAACCAGTTAGTAACCAACCGGGCGGTAGGCACCCTTAGCAACAACACGCCTTACGCCAACACCAACAACTCCGAAACCGGTTTTGGAGTGGGTCTAGTTGCGGGCGTGCAGATGATCGACAAGAAGCGACCGAACGTCAGCTACGGTCTTAGCGTTCGAACCCCGATCGACATCGGAGGCAACGAAGCGACGGCCGCTATCTACGACCGAATTCCGGGCATGCTCAGCGGCGGTATTACGTTCCGCCGAGATGGAGTGGGTGGAGGCAACGACTTTATCGTTTATGCCGCCCAGTTGAACTACTACTTCGGTGGAAAAGCTTCTTCGCTTTTAGACCGCGACACCACGGCCACCTTCG
Source organism: uncultured Fimbriimonas sp. (assembly GCA_964488265.1). GTDB lineage: Bacteria > Armatimonadota > Fimbriimonadia > Fimbriimonadales > Fimbriimonadaceae > Fimbriimonas. The sequence continues at coordinate 6,129 of CAZAVC010000056.1, read as the reverse complement.
GGCTTGGTGCCGAATATAACCTTGTCAAGGGCTCGGGAACGTTCCCAATTCGGCTTGGCTACATCGGCGTACCGTCGGGCGGAAATGGATTTGGCGACCGAAGCGCATTCACGCTAGGCTTTGGCTATCGACCAAACAACGCGCCATACTCCTTCGACATCAACTACGCTTTCCCGCGAACCGGGGGCAACGACTTGGTCTTTGGTCTGACCTATCGATTCGACAAATAAGGAAAGGAATGAAGCGATCACTAGTTCTAAGCGTTCTCGGCCTGCTTGCCGGATCGGCATTTGGTCAAGGATGGACCTCGGCTTACGAAGACGGGCTCAAACTCGGGAAAGAAGGCAAATGGCTGGAAGCGCGAAAGTCGTTCCAGCAGGCCATTGCGTACCGCCCCGAGGATGTTTCCGCTCCAACGCTGCTTCCTGGACCACCTACCGAACAGCGTCGATGGCGTAACGGTTCCCCGTACTCTCCGAACTTCCTTGCCGCGTACTGTGGCTATCGATTTGGTGCGGTGAATTCGTCGCCGGAAGCCAATGAACTTCTTGATCAGGTCGGCACCGAACTGCAGGCCCTTTTGGACAAGAAGCAGTTCTCCCGGGAAACGTTCTACATCCTGAGCAACGTTTACGCCCGACGTGGAAACGTCGAGAAGCGGAAAGCCGTCGACGCTTCGTACGAGGCTTCGAAAGGCAATCTGAATTGGAAAGTTGATACCGAGCTGTTCGCGCCAGAAGAACTTGCTGTACTCAACCCGCAATCGCCAACGACGAACCCGACCACTTCAAACCCGACTCAGCCTGCGATTCCGCTGACCGGAACGGTGCCGTTCGTCGCCAATAAGTTTGCTCTCATCATCGGGCAGTCCGAATCTAGAATTCGGGGCGGCAGCATTCCCCATGCGGCTGACGATGCCGCAATCATTCGGGAGGCGCTCAACGCCCATGCGGGCTACGCTCCGGAGAACACAGAAGTCGTACTGAATGCAACAGCAAACCAGCTGCGAACGACCGCCAAGGCACTTGCGGCACGAATGCCGGAGGACGCCACCCTGTTCATCTACTTTGTTGGCCAGGGCGTCAACATCGATGGCAAGGACTATCTCGCCGGAGTCGATACCGAACTCGGAACGGATACCGCTTCAATGCTCCCGAAGGATGAGCTCTACGGGTTCTTCCGAGCGAAAGGCGCGCACACTTACGCATTCTTTGAAGTGCCCCGACCTGAGTTGAACAACCGATACTTCGGAGCCGAACTTCCGCAGGTAGGTCGACTGGCTCAGTGCAACTCAACGATGCCGGGTGAAGGTCTTTCCACAATCTTCCGACAAGGAAAGCAGATTGGGGTTTACGCAAACTCCATCGCAGATGTTCTTGCCGAAACGCGAACCCAAGTGATCTACCTCAAAGAGTTCTGCTGGCAGGTCTTCTACAAGACGCGAAAGGGTTCTACAGGCGGTAACACGCGCCAAACTCCGACGCTTCCGATGACCGTCAATGTGGATAACGACCGCGGATTCTAAGCAGTAAGCGATCACGCGAATCATGCCCTGACTGGAAACGGTCAGGGCATTTTTGTTTACGACATTTCGTCGAAAAGGCGCAATCCATCAAGCGTCAGCATGGGTTCATAGCGATCAATGCGATCGCAGAGATCCAGGAAGACACCGCCGAGCCCGCCCGTGGTCAATACAGTCGCCTTTGTCCCAAGCTCGTTCTCTATGCGATGAACAAGGGCATCGATCGCCCCAGCGTAGCCGAACATCATGCCGCTCTCGATCGAGTGAATGGTTGTTTTTCCAATGGCCGTTGCGGGTGCCTTGAGCTCAATGGCCGGGAGCTTTGCTGTCCGAGAAACAAGACTCTGAAGGGAGGTCCCGATGCCCGTAAGGATCGCCCCGCCCGTGTACTTCCCTGTCTCGTCGATCACATCAAAGGTAGTCGCGGTCCCTAGGTCGACAACAATAAGCGGCGCAGGGGCGATTGCCAGGCCACCAATGGCGTTCGCAATCCGGTCCGCACCAACAGATGTGGGCGGCGTGTAATCGACTGGAACACCGTGATTGGAATCGCCGCGGAGAAACTTCAGCTTGAGCCCGAAATAGCGATCGACAAGCGAAGTGAGGACGGCATCCATGCCTGGCACAACGCTCGCGCACACGGCGCGTCGTACCGCAAAATCCATGTCTGCCAAATCGAACATGGACTTGAGCCAGGCCGCTAACTCGTCCTCGGTTGACTCAATGTCCGTCCGATGGCGCCAGGTAGAAACCCAACGGCCCTCCTGGTAGACCCCGAAAACGGTATGGCTGTTGCCGACGTCGATGGCGAGCAAATTAGGCATCAATGAATCCTTCGCCGAATATATCACTCACCCAAAGAGTAGGTGAGATCAACTCGACTGTACACGGCTCCGCCCGCCTCCTTCACCATCGCCGCGACAATCGACTCGGCGACGTCATCGCGAAGGCCAAAGTTGTCCGCCTCAACCATCACGCGAACCATAGGCTGAGTGCCGCTTGCCCGAACGTTCATTCGACCATGACCCACTAGCTTGCGCTCCGCGTCAGCAAGTGTTGCCTGTACCAACTCGCCATCGTTCCAAGTCGATCGGTCGGCAACGGTGACGTTGATCAGGAGTTGGGGCCAAGCGTCGTAATCGGCAAAGAACTCTTCCACCGTTCGACCCGCTCGCTTCAGCACCCGAAGGAACTCGAGCATGGTGACCAGACCGTCTCCGGTTGGTTGTCGTTGTGGGAAGATAATGTGTCCGCTCTGCTCACCACCAAGGAGAGCCGAAGTTTCGGCGATTTTCTGCGCGACGTACTTGTCGCCAACTGGAGTTCGTTCCAGCGTGATTCCCTTGCCAACGAGATACTGCTCAAAGCCGCCGTTGCTCATGACGGTACCCACAACGATAGGCGGATTAAGCTCGCCTTGAGATTGCCAATAGGTGGCGACGATGCCCAGAAGCCGGTCCCCGTTGATCAGTCTTCCCTGCGCGTCGCTGAACACGGCTCGGTCGGCATCCCCGTCAAACGCAACCCCAACCGAGCAACCGGATTCCTTGGTCAACTCTTGCACCCTCTCGGGGTGGGTAGCTCCGCAATGATCGTTGATGTTCATCCCGTCCGGATCGGTGCAAACCGCCACCACTTCCGCTCCGAGTCGTCGCAGAATTTGAGGACCCATTGCATGTGCCGCGCCATTGGCTCCGTCTACGGCGACCTTCATGCCGTCGAGTCGTTCTGGAACGACCGTCTCGAGGAACTTCATGTAGGACTCTGAAAGACTGGAATCCTGCAGCAGCGCACCGACGTTCGCTCCGATCGGGCGAACAAACGTGTCCGCCATCAGATTCTCAATGCGAAGTTCGGTTTCGTCCGCCAGTTTCTTGCCATCGTGCCCAAGCAACTTGATTCCGTTATCGGGTGCGGGGTTATGGCTTGCGGAAATGACAATTCCCATGTCGAAATCGCCTTCACGCGCAATGTAGGAAACTGCCGGGGTTGGGGCGACACCAATCGACACGGTGTCGATTCCTGCCGCGTTGAATCCGGCGGCAAGCGCCGCTCCCAACATGGGTCCCGAACGTCGGGTGTCTCTACCGATGACGACTCGCTTGTGCGAGCCAACGTCATTTAGGTAACGCCCCGCCGCTCGACCAAGGTCGAGAGCGAGTTCGGGAGTCAGTTTTTGGTTGGCTACACCACGAATACCGTCCGTGCCGAAATACTTTCGGCTCATGGCTGCCCCGCGACTCGCACCTTGGCGGGTCGGATGATTCGATCACCCATTCGGTAACCCGCTTCGATTTCGTCCATCACCGTGTCCGGCTCGTGATCTTCAGTTGCCACTACAGCGAGAGCCTCATGAATTTCCGCATCGAACGGCTGACCCACACTCACGATTCGCTCGAGCCCTTGGGCTTCGAGAATACTTTTGAGCTGCCGTTCCACAGCGCCAACTCCTCCGACGAGCGATTCCATCGTTGCGCCAGATTCTGCCGCACGGAGGGTTCGCTCAAAGTTGTCTAAGATTGGCAGCAGGGACTCGACAAGCGACTGGGCCGCGAACTTTCGGAGTTGAGCCGCTTCGGTCTGAGTTCTCTTCCGAAAGTTTTGGAAGTCGGCCATGGTTCTCAAAAGCTCTTCTTGCTTTTGAGCCAGTTCGCTCGCGAGCTTTTCTACGATCGGACGAAGATCTTGTCCTTCGGAGTTGCGGCCTCCTGACTCTTTGGGAGCTTCAGCATTGGCTTGGGAAGGATCGTTCACGTTGGAGGATTCCGTCTTTTCGGCCGCAGAAACTTGAGCCGAGGTCTCCTCCGAAAGATTGACATCGACATTCAGAGGGTCGTTCATTTTCCCCTCTATTGTACCAATGAGGGCTACGAGGCCTTTTCGCCCTGGCCGCCAAATAGAGATCGCTTCAGGTTCGAGGCAAGTTGCTGTTGTTGCCCAAGAATAAGGGCAGAAAGGATGATTGCCAGGCCCCAAAACTGCATCACCGCAAGGCGCTCTCCTCGCAGCCAGAACGCATAACCCACTGTGAGGGGCGGGACAAGGAACTGGTACATCACCGCCCGCGACGTTCCGAGCTGCTCAACGCCCTTGTAGTAGGACACAAAGGCGATCAGGCCGCTTCCCAAAACCACCTGTACAAAATGCCCCCAGTTGTAGATATCGACCTGCTGGAACGGAGTTTTGAGGAAGGGTCCCAGCCCGTACAGGAACACGAGAGGAGCCGCTCCGCCAAACGCCATGGTGAATGCTTGGACGGGCGTGTACTTGGAGAGCATCGGCTTTAGCGAGACCACCGACCACGCCCAGGTCACCGAGGAAAGAAGGACGATCAGGTTCCCGGTCAGGTGTCCTTCCACAGAGAGCGGTCGACCAAGGATCACCAAGACCACACCTACAAACGAAACGAGCGCGCTTACCAACCTGAGTTTTGAGAGTTTCTCATCCCCTTTCAGAACGCTGAATAGACCCGTAAAGATCGGCGACGTCGCGAGGATGATCGCCGCCTCGGCCGGGGTGGTGAGATTCGTGCCCTCGAAGAAGAGCACCATGTACAGCCCCATAGAGAGAAAGCCCGAGAACCATAATCGCCCACGATCTTCCCTGGGCGGCCACCACGCCTTCTTTTGCAGGATGCAGAGGCCAATTAAGCAAAGCCAGGTGAACCAATAGCGGGCAAAAAGTAGTCCCGGAGGCGTGAAGTCCTCAAACAAAAACTTGAGGGAAATGAAGTTGAAGCCCCAAAACAAGATCGTAACGATCAAATACAGGTTGGGGCGCGGCATCGGATCACAGTATGATGCAGAAGGCCGACATGCTTAACGACTACGCACAAACGAATTTCGGCGCCGCCAAGCGATTCCGTCTGATTCTGCGCGAGGGCGCAAACATTCGCGAGATGGGCGGCAATAGCGATCAATCGATCGCGGTGGGCATCGTTGATAACATCATGATGAATGCGCTGGAAACAAGGACCAGCGACATCCACCTGCAGCCCGAGCGCGAGCAATTACGCATTCGGTATCGCCAAGACGGCGTTCTGCATACGGTCGGTTCCCTCCCTTCAGAGCAGGCATCGAACGTTTTGGCTCGTTTGAAGTTGTCGGCAGGCATGAGGATCGACGAGCAGCGCGAGCCTCAGGACGGGCGAATCGAAATGGAATACATGGGGCGCCGGCTCAGCTGCCGGGCTTCTTGTCTTCCCTCCCTTAACGGCGAGAAGATCGTTATGCGGATTCTCGACCCAGCGGCGATGAAAGTCGACCTCACCAAACTGGGAATGCCACGAGACGTCCTTTCCAAGTGGAGACGGGCGATCAAGGCGCCTTACGGTCTGATTCTTGTCACCGGCCCCACAGGTTCCGGAAAGACGTCCACGCTTTACGCTTCCATCAACCAGATCGATGCTCTGACGAGAAACGTCGTCACCGTTGAGGACCCCATCGAATACGAATACGATAAGAACATCTGCCAAGTGCAGGTTTCGGAGCGGGTCGGTTTCAGCCGGGTGATGCGCTCGTTCTTGCGACAAGACCCAGACGTCATGCTCGTAGGCGAGATGCGCGACCCCGAGTCGCTCTCGATTGGCATCCAGGCGGGTCTCACCG
>CAZAVC010000055.1:0-9515 GCA_964488265.1 uncultured Fimbriimonas sp. | reverse complement strand
CGCGGATAGATGTCATCGTTGTCAGCCGTGTAAAGCAGCATGGCGGTGCCGATTTGCTTTTGGTTGCTGAGAGCGGAAGTCTTCTTAGCCGCAGCCTTCGCTTGAGCGAAAACCGGGAAGAGGATGGCGGCGAGAATCGCGATGATCGCGATTACAACGAGCAGCTCAATAAGGGTAAATGCCTTTTTCATTGGTAAGAGTCCTGGTAATGGGTCGGCCGGCCCGGTTAACCACCTTGTCCTCCAGCGGCCAGGGACTTTGACATCCCAATATCACAAAAAGTTTGGAATCCGTTCTTTAAGAAAATGTTAAGAATCTTTCTGAGTGACAGTTTAAACCAAACCGTTCTTAACAATCCACGGATTCTACGAGGGTTTCTGAGCAAATTTCAGGGAAGCCGCCACCCTCAAGCAGGCTCCGCATTTTATCACTGCCCGTCAAAATGTCAATAGGCATCTTGTCTTCCACATACTCGTAGGGAGGCAGCTTCCACGCGAATCCGGGCAGTGCCACCTCGGGCGAGTTCGTTGCAAAACGGTCGAGCTGCACACCCTCCAAACAGTGGACTCCGGTTTGCCGAATAGCGGCGTGAATCATCGCCAAGGCCGTCAAAACCGGTTTGAACACCGAACGATCTGTCACGTGCAGGAAGACGCCCGAGCAAACTTTGCCTGCATGTTTGTTAAATGTGGGCTGAAATTCCAAGGGTCGAAAAACGACGCCCCCGAGTTGGTACTCCTGCAAATCCTTTGCCCAACGCTCGCCATTGAGGAACGGCGCACCCACGATTTCGAACGGCCGCGTGGTGCCGCGTCCCTCGCTGAGGTTGGTCGCTTCAAAGAGACACCCGCCCAGCTAAACGACCGCAGTGTCGATGGTCGGCATGTTGGGGCTGGGCATCCCCCAAGGCGCATCGGTCTGATCAAGGTACAGGTTTCGATCCCACCCTTCGCACTCGATCACGCTCACCTCGGCGCCGGGATAGTAACGTTCGCCGACCATCCGGGCGATCTCGCCGATCGTCATTCCATGTCGAACGGGCACGGGATGGAGACCCACAAAACTCGTGAACTCCTCCTGCAGCCCCGGACCTTCGACCGTCACCCCGTTGATTGGGTTGGGTCTATCCAAGACCAACACCGGGATTCCCAACTTAGAACATGCTTTGATGCAAAGCGCGGTGGTCCAAACGAAGGTGTAGTATCGCGCCCCTACGTCTTGAAGGTCGACCACCAGCAGATCGAGCCCTTCCAGCATCGCTTCCGTTGGCTCTCGGTGAGTGCCGTAAAGCGAGTGCAGCCGAATGCCTCGCCAACCGCCACCCGGCTCCCACTCGATCATGTTGTCTTGGGTGTGTCCGTAAAGACCGTGCTGCGGACCAAAGATCGCCTTCAGTTCAAACGCGCCGTTCAAATGGGCCCGGTGGAACGACTCAAGGATGTGCTCATACCGCGAGTCGACGCTGGCTTGATTGCAAACAAGCCCAACTCGTTTGCCTTTCAATGGGGCAAAATCCGCCGCAATCAACCGATCCAGACCAATGCGCATCGTTGCTTTCTCCGCTCCACCCACCCCAGAAGGCTCCGCCATTCCCCGGATGCTCCACCATTCTGCGGATTGGGAAGCCGAAAGGGTACCGCCCGAGTGCTTTCTGGTGAGGCTATTGGCACGTCCTTACCCGGTTAGTTCACTGAGGAGCCTGAATCCTTCATAATGAGCGAGAAAGATAAGGACATCTTTTGTTTGTTTTTCAAGGAGACCGTAAATGAAGAACTTGGCCCTCAAGTGGATTGTGTTAGCTCTGGCCGTTTTTGGAGCTTCTCAGATCACCAAGATGCTCAATCTTGGGTTCCAGGTCGACATTTTTGACAAGGCGAACGCCGTTGTTCCGGGCAAGGTTCTCACGTTGCTGCTTGGCGTGGCCCTTCTCGCTTTCCTCAACGCGACCCTGGGCAAGATCCTAAAGTTTCTCACCCTTCCGTTGAGCTGTCTCACCCTGGGGCTCTTCTCGTTGGTGGTCAACGCCATTGTTCTCATGCTGGCCGCCTCGTTTAAGCTCGGCTTCATGATCACTCAGGAAGGTTTCGCCGGGTTCATGTCTGCTGCGGTGGCGAGCGTTTTGATCTCGCTGATCAATGGACTCCTGGGCATCTTCCTTCCGGATCCAAAGGACGACTAGGAACTCCCCCCTCGCCTTTCAAACTCGACATGATCAAACGCCAACGCCTTCGCAAAGCGGTCGCACCGACCCTTGTGATTCAGAAGGCGGGATTGCTCGTGGCCATCGGTCTGCTCACGACCGTTGTAGGCGCGGTCATGAGCTTTACGCTCCAAATTCAAATGGGCGTGCGCTGGCTAGATCGTGCCGCCAGCCAGGCGATCAGCCAGTACATCGACCCCCTGGAAACCGACAAATGGGTTCATTGGACAGGTGCGCTTCTGATCTTATTCGGCATCTTTTTGGTCGCAAGAGCCGTTCGCACCATCTTCGTCCACGTCATTGAAACGCTTAACCCGAGTCTTAAGAGCTCGCGAGTAGACGTTTACGTTCGAAGGCAGCAGCTTGCTCTCGGACCCCGAATTGTCGCCCTGGGCGGAGGCACCGGCCTTAGCACCCTGCTGCGAGGCTGGAAGCAGCACAGTTCCAACATCACCGCCATTGTCACGGTTACCGATGACGGTGGCAGCAGCGGAAAGCTGGTTCAGCAAAAAGGCATGCTCCCCCCAGGCGATATTCGCAACTGCCTGGTTGCCCTTGCTGACGCGGAAAAGGCGATGACCGACCTTTTCCAATACCGCTTCCGCAACGATTCCGGATCGCTCTCTGGCCACGCCATGGGCAACCTGCTCATCACCGCTCTGGTCGATCAGGCGCAGGGTGACTTCGAGCGCGCCATCAGCATTGCCAGCGACGTTTTGGCGATTCGCGGTCAAGTCATGCCATCCACCCTGGACCACGTTGGACTCAAAGCAGTGATGGACGACGGCACGGAGATCTTTGGCGAGACCGCGATTGTCGAAGCGGGTAAGCGGATTCAAACCCTTCAAATTGCGCCGAGCAATATTTCCGCGTATCCGCAAGCCATTGAAGAAATCCTCAACGCCGATATCATCTGCATCGGTCCCGGAAGCGTCTACACCTCGGTGATTCCGAACCTGCTGGTCCCCGGAATCGCTCAGGCGCTCAAGAAGTCCGACGCGGTGAAGGTTTACGTCTGCAACGTCATGACCCAGCCCGGCGAATCCGACGACTTCTCCGCTTCTCAACACGTCGCCGCGATTCTCAATCAGGTCAAAGATCGCGTGTTCGATTACGTGATGGTCAACACCGCCATGCCCTCGCAACAGGCGCTGGAGAAGTACCGCGAATACGGTCAGCACGTGGTCGATCCCGATATCGACCGCATTCAGGCGATGGGCTTTAAGGTGATTCAGGGCAACTACATGTCCGAAACCGACGTGGTTCGGCACGACCCCATGAAGGTGGTCGGCCGATTGATGTCGATGATGGGTCACTAAGCCCGACCCAAAATAAGCGGGCTATTTGTTGGCTTCCTGAAGCATCTCCGCGAGGTCGAGCAGGCGAATCTCTTCGTCTGGTTTCACCTGCTTGATCGAGGCATCCAGCATGATCTTGCAGAAGGGACACCCGAGCGCGACCGTCTTTGCACCCGTGGCGAGCAACTCTTCTGCCCGACGGTTGGAAGGTCGCTGATTCTGCGGCTCTTCCATCCACATTCTTCCGCCACCTGCACCGCAGCACAGGGTTTTTCGACCGTGGCTCTCCGGGTTGACCATCCCTTCAGCAAGGGCTCGCGGAGCTTCGACTTCGTCGTTCACTCGGCCCAAGTAGCAAGGGTCGTGGTACGCAACTGATCCCCTTTCCGGCTTTGCGGCGAGCAGGGCTCCCTTAGAAACCAAGCTTTGCAGCAGTTGGGTGTGGTGGAACACTTCCAGCTTCGCGCCGAAATCGCCGTACTCGTGCTTGAGCGAGTTGAAGCAGTGCGGGCAAGCGGTGACCACTTTCTTCACTCCGTAACGCTCGAACACCGACTGGTTCTGCATCGCCTTCTCCTGGAAGACAAACTCTTCGCCCACACGTCGAGCCGGATCGCCCGTGCAAGCTTCCTCGTTCCCCAGGCACGCAAACTTGATTCCCGCCTTCTGGAAGAGCTCGGCGGTGGCCTTGGTGGTCTTCACTGCGCCCGGATCGGTGGCACCTGCGCATCCCACCCAGAACAGGTACTCAAACTCCACCCCGTCTCGACAGAGCGGAATCTCCATCCCCTTCATCCAATCTTCGCGGTTGCCGCGCACGCCCCAGGCGTTATCGGTAGAGGCGGTTTGGCGGAGCATGTTTGCCGCCGAACCCGAAAGCGCACCTTCCGAGACCAGGTTTCGCCGAACGTCGACAATGAGGTCCACGTGCCGAATGTTCACCGGACAAGCTTCCACGCAGGCGTTACAGGTGGTGCACTGCCACAGCGCTTCCTCGCTCATCTTCGGAGCCAGTTCTTCGCCCGTTTGCAGCGCGCCCCGAGCGTCTTGAACGATCTGTTTAGGATTGAGCAGTTTGCCTACACCGTACGCGGGGCAAACCTCGGTGCACCTGCCGCATTCCATGCACGCATCCAGCGACATGAGGTGCCAGCGCGAGAAGTCTTTGGCGACCTTCGCGCCCACCTGCTCGGTCTGCTCCACCTCTTCCATAGGAATGGTGCGCAGCGCGCCCATCGGCCTTTCCGGAGTGCCCGCCGTGCTGAAGATCGCCAGCAGCACGTGCTTGATCCGCAGCTTCGGAAGAACGGCGAAGAACCCAAGGACCAGAACGATATGGAACCACCAGAACGCTTTGTAGGCGATCGCCCCGATTCCGGCCGTTTCTGCCGTGGAGCCTGTTTTGAACAGCGCGCTGGAAATGCCATGACCCACCCAAGACCATTGATCCCACGGCTTGGGGTTGGCGGCGATTCTTGCCGCTTCCAGCAAATAGCCGTTGAGCGTGATCACCAGGAGCAACGCCAACACCATCACGTCGGTGGCGTTGTGGGAGATGGGATACCGACGGTTGTCGGTGGTTTGTCCACCCGCTTCCTCGCCGACTTCGGCCGCAAACTTGGCGGTCAGTTCGGGAGCTTCTTTGGCGACCTTGATGCGCCGACCCATTGCCCACGCCAAACCAACGGCGAGCGGAATGCCCAGCGTGTCGAAGATGCCCTCGTACAGTAAGTAGTAGTTCCCTTGGTGAAACTTGAACGGAGAGTAGGTGTTGATGGCAAGCAGCGTGGTCGCCACCACCATGGCTAGGAATCCGTAAAAGATGGCAAGGTGCATCGGCGCGCCCGACTTCTTTCGCGACGCTCGCACCTTCTTTTGCCCCAGCACGTAGGTGAGCAAGTTGCCGATCCATCTCTTGCCAAGCTCGGGCGTGGGGATCCAGTACTTCCACCCTTGTCGCAGGGTGAAAGGGTTGCTCTCGGCGGTGGCGCCGCTCTTAAACGCACCGGGCTGAGATTCCAACGGTCGACCCGTTTGCCACAGCTTCACGCGGTCGTACACCTGCTTGCCCATGTAGAACAGGGTCGCCGCCGTGATTCCGTAGAACAGCAGCTTTTCCGGGAGGGAGAAGAACAGGAACTCTTCTCTTGTCGGTACCGTGGGATCGATGTTGCTCAAGGTCTTCTCTTCGCTCCGTTGCGAGGTGATCTGATTTTACGTCGGACGGGGTCGGCGGTGCTGGGTTGAGTGGTTCATCGAAGTCATCAGACCAATCCTGATCGGAATCAATGAGTAATTCCCAGAAACAGCGATGTTCCAACTATAGATCTTTTGTACTCACGATTAATCTCTTGGAACTACCAAATGGGGCATACTCTGCTTCAGCGCTGAATGAGTGGAAGGTTGTCTGCCCATTTCTCACCATGAGTCGGTGGGGCTTTAACGTAAAGGTTATCCAGATGAGCGATATAAAATCGGAAACATATCTGAAGTCTAATGATTCCTTTTTAAGAATTGAAGAGTCCATTGACTTCGTACTCGACCCCATACTACGTCAGTCACTTGACGAAGACCTAATTGAAATGATGGCAGCTTTCCGTGCGAGCGCATGGAAAGCGACGATGGTCCTTGGAGGAAGCATTGTTGAGGCGCTGCTTCTTGATTATTTGCTTGCCGAGTCCGTTCTGCCGGATTACGCAGAAGCAAGTGCAAAAAATTTTGAGGACTTGATAAGCACAGCATATAAGAAACGCCTGATCTCTGAGCGCGTAAAAGAGCAGTGCTTTCTTATAAAGCGTTATAGAAACCTCATTCACCAAGGTCGAATTCTTAGAACTAAAGAATCATGCGATAGGCACAGCGCCATCATTACGGTCGCCCTTGTCAACATGGTTCTAACTGAGATCGCCAAATCAAGACGAGCTTCTTATGGTCTCACCGCAAATCAATTCTGCAGAAAGATTCTTGAGGATCCGTCAAACGGAGCAGTTCTTCCACACCTCCTTAAAGGTATGAAAGATCGGGAGTTTGAACTGCTTCTGTGCGATACGCTTCCAGCGGCAGCTTTCGACCAAGAACCGTTCACATACGAATATGACCCGTTTGCCGATGAGCAGGAAACGCCGCGAGGAAATGCTCACCTATTCTATTCAATCCTTCGAGCATATCGAGTGGTGTTTAACAATGCGCCGTCTCACATCAAGGAGAAAACCTTAGTCTTTTTCGCTAAGAGTGTGAAAGAAGAATCCCAAGCACAGGTAAATTCCGTTACCTCCTGGTTCCTAAGGGTACAAGACCTTCATTACGCAAATTCGGAAGACTGCGAACTACTCGTTGATTTCATGCTACAGAGAACCCAAGGACAGTTGAGCCAAGAGGACGTTGAGCGGTTAAAGGGCATCGAGATGTTCTTAAAGCCCAAACACGTAGCTAAATTTATTGACAGACTTATTGAAACTTGGGCAAGTAAAAGTAGCAATGAAGAAACACGATATGCCTGCGAAACAATTCTTAGGCATAACTGCACTGATGTCCCTGATCACTTAGTGAAGACTTTTCAAAACCATTTCGATATGCTTAGCGCGTATGGGTATTGTGAAAATAATCAGGAAATATTAGATTTCTTGAATACAGTTGTTGTCAAGGCATTTTTCGACCCATTTGCCGATGAATGATCCGTTTCATATGAGCTATGACTTGGAGGCTACGATGCACTGCGGTACACATCTCTTTCCTAAAGCCCCGCGACCCTAACAACAGGACCGCGGGGCACAACAAGCCGCGAACCTACGGCGTCTTCTTAAGACCGATCATCTCCGCCATGTAGTCTTCCAACATGCGGAACGTGGAGAACGCGTACACGCTGCTGGCGATAGACCGCCGCATGATCTTCACCCACTGACGCGGTACGCCCCGCCGATCGCGGCGGAAGAACTTCGGCAGCACTTCCTTCTCCAAGATTCGATACAGCGCCTGAGCGTCGGCTCGATCCTGCTCTTTGTCGTCGGCAGAAGTCTCTCGACCCCCGATCGCGAAGCCGTTCGCTCGACCCAAGCGATCGTCGAACCCTTCATCCCACCAGCCGTCCAAGATAGACACATTGGGAACGCCGTTCGCCGCCGCCTTCATGCCGCTGGTGCCAGACGCTTCTAGCGGGCGTCGAGGGTTGTTGAGCCATACGTCTACGCCGCCCACCAACATTCGACCCACTTCCATGTCGTACTCCTCAAGCAAGAACACTTTGCCCTTGAACTCGGGTCGCTGGGTTTGTTCGTACACCTTTTGAATCAACGCCTGACCGTCTCGATCGGCCGGGTGAGCCTTGCCTGCAAAGACAATGCGCACGGGTCGCTTGGGGTCGTTGAGCAGCTTGAGCAAACGACGCTCGTTAGAGAACAGCAGCGATGCGCGCTTGTAGGTGGCGAATCGGCGTGCGAAACCAATGATGAGCGCGTTCTCATCCAGGCTGTTCAGCCACTCTCGCAGCTCGTCCGGACCCTCGCCGTGCCGAGCGTGCTGCAAGAACAATCGGCGTCGAGCGAACTCCACCAGGGTTCGCTTTTGCTTCATGTGCGCCTGCCAAAGGTCGCCGTCGGTCACCTTATCAATCGCGTTCCACTCCGCTCGGTGCGCCTTGGCGGTGGCGTCTTCCCTTGGTTCCACTTCAAGAACGGTGACCGGATCGAACGATGCGCCCTTCTTGGTGAACAGGTGCTTCATTTCCGCGCCCAACCAGGTGGGCATGTGAACGCCGTTGGTGACGCCGATGACCTCTCGTCCGTGGACCTTACGCCAGGTGCCGTCGGCGGTTTCTCCGTGTAGCAGGCTCACGCCGTTCGCCATTCGGCTGTGGCGCAGCGCGAATCCGGTGAGGTCGAACTGCTCCTTATCGTCTTCCGAATCTCGACCCAGCGCCAAAATCTCGTCGATCTTGAGCTTGGAGCCTTCCAGCAGTCCTGCCAAAACCTTGGTGGCGTGGTCCACATGGAACCGCTCGTTACCGGCGGGTACCGGGGTGTGAATGGTGAGAATGCTCTCTGCCTTCACCTTTGCTTGAGCATCTTTGAGCGATGTGCCCGACGCCGTTAGGCCGCGCAGTCTTTCCAACAGCAAGAAGGCGGAGTGTCCTTCGTTCATGTGCCAGGTGGAAGGGGTGATACCCAGCGCGGCGAGCGCTCTAGCGCCACCTACGCCCAGCACGATCTCTTGATGCAGGCGCATGTCTCGGCCGGAGGTGTACAGCTGAGAGGTGATCGGTCGATCCTCGGTGGCGTTCTCCGGGAGGTCGGTATCCAGCATCAAAATGTTGATGCGTCCGACCGGAATTGCCCAAACCGCGGCGTGAACTTGCCGACCGGGTAGCTCTACCGAGACCTTCAGTTGCTTGCCGCTTTTGGGGTCGATGACGGCCAGCGCGGGGGAGGATTCTGGTGCGAAGGTGCCGTAAAAGTGCTCTTGTCGACCGTCGCGGTCGATCATCTGCTTAAAGAAGCCTCGGCGGTAGAACAGGCCTACGCCTACAAACGGCAGACCCATGTCGCTGGCTTCTTTGGCGTGGTCTCCGGCAAGAATTCCGAGTCCGCCGCTGTAAAGCGCAAACGATTCGTGCAGACCGAATTCGGCGCAGAAGTAAGCGATGGTTCGACCCTTATCGCCACCTTGCTTGTGGAACCAAGTCTCGGTCTCTTCCATATAGGCGTCGAATTTGCGCACCGCCTTTCGAGCGGCGGAGGCGATTTTTCGGTCCTTTGCTGCTTCGGTAAGGTTCTTGGATTCTTGAAGCAACCGTACGGGGCCCACTCCTTGCGACCAAAGCACGGGGTCTATTTGCTGGAAGACGGATTGGGCTTCTGGATGCCACGCCCAGTAAAGGTTGCGCGCCAATCGGTCTAAGCCGGACAACGCCTTTGGAAGGGCGATTGGGGCGATATCAGCGGTTCGAAGGGTCATTTTTCACCAAAAACCGCCAACCGGACACGCCACAGAGGCCCAAGGCCAGCAGCAACAGCAGGCCATCT
>CAZAVC010000054.1:0-9520 GCA_964488265.1 uncultured Fimbriimonas sp. | reverse complement strand
GTTCTCCACGCCCTATCTTCGGTTTCAAAACGTCTCGGTGAACTACGCGAAACATCCCGCGCTTTCCGAGGTGTCTTTGGAAGTAGAGCGGGGAGAGTTTGTGTTTCTGGTTGGTAGAACCGGAGCGGGAAAAAGCACGCTCCTGAAGCTCCTGACGAAGGAAGTCGACGCCGCCGAGGGAGCCATCGACTGGGATGGCACGGACATCCGGCGTGTGGGAGTTTTCGGTATTCCGAAGTTGCGCCGATCCATGGGGATCGTCCCTCAAGATTTTGCGCTTCTGCCTCGAAAAAAAGTGTGGGAGAATCTCGCGTACGCCATGCGCGCCGCCGGGGCGACACGGAGACAGATCCGACGTCGTGTTCCTGAAATTCTCGAACGAGTGAACATGGTTCATCGAGCGGATGCCTACCCAGATCAGCTTTCTGGTGGCGAGCAGCAGCGAGTCGCAATTGGCCGAGCTTTGGTCAACGATCCTCCGCTCCTCTTGGCCGACGAGCCAACCGGCAACCTAGATCCAGAGCACTCCATTGAGATCATGGAACTGCTAGTGGAACTCAACCGAAAAGGAACGACGGTGCTGGTTGCTAGTCACGATGTTTTGGTCATTGAGCGGTTGAGAAAGCGAACGGTGACAATGTCCGAGGGTCGAATTGTCGGTGATAGCAAGACCGATCCTGTCACCCAGCCGATGCTCGACCTGGAACTTGAACTGGACCCGGCACCCGTCGAGATTCCGGTAGTGGTGGAGACCGCTGCCGCACCCGCTCCAGTAGCAATACCTGCGGATTCGCTGGACGAAGTTGCTGATCCGCTGCCAATTTCCGCAGACGACACTCCTGAAATCACCGACCCCATGGAGAATGCCGATGTTTGATCGACTTTTCTTCGTTCTCGGGGAGACGTTCACCGCACTGCGTCGAAACCTCGGCCTCGCCTTTGCCGCGACCGGAACCGTCGCCGCGAGCCTCTATCTGCTCGGTGGACTCTTTCTGGCGTACAGCGGCATCTCCCGCTACGCGGATGGGCTCTCTGGTCGTTTTGAGATGCGAGTCTTCTTGAAGGACGGCATCACCGTTCCCCAAATCAAATGGACTGCCGAGAAGATTCGGTCTTTCGAGGGCGTTCGGCAGGTGAACTGGATCCCTCGCGATAAAGCATGGGAGAAGTATTCGAAGGAAAATCCCGAGATCGCTCGGGGCCTGGAGAATCCGTTCCCAGACTCGTTCAAGGTCATCCTAAGCGATCTAAAGAAAGGGGACGAGGTCTCGGAGAGGATTGCCAAGCTCCCAGCGACTGATCCCGAAGGGGGTGTTCAATACCTACGCGACGAGCAAAATCTGATCGCGCAAGCTAAAGACGCCCTGAAAGTTCTTGGTGGGATGGTTGGAGGGCTACTCGCGACGATCGCGGCGGTTTTGATCTTCAACGCCATACGTCTCACCGTTCTATCTCGAAGAATTGAGATCCGCATCATGAAACTGGTCGGAGCTTCCTATGCCACCGTGTACACGCCTTTCCTGTTGGAAGGTGCGATTCAGGGAGCCTTGGGTGGACTGGTCGCAGCAGGATTGCTAGCACTTACCCACCGAACCATTGGAGAAGCGCTCAAGTCCTTCTCGGCTCTTTCTCAGCTTCCTTCTCTCCCCTACAACGATCTGACGTTGGCGCTTTCCGGAGCGGGCGCGTTTTATGGTGTTGTCTGCTCGGCAGCGGCACTCTACCGACTTCAACTTCGCTATCGCTAATGCGAAAAGTTCTCTTGCCGTCCTTGATTGTTTTTGCCCTCTTCGCGGGTGGTATTTCTGGCGCGCAAAAGAAGCCTACTGTCCCTCCGAAGGGGTCTATCAACAAACTACAGCAGGGCCTCAAGCAGACTCAGGCAAAGAAAGAGAAGGTCCTAGAGAAGCTTCAAGAAAAGCGGCAAGCCGCCACAAAGGTAAAGCGCAGCATCGGCGAGGTGGAGTCGCGATTGGGGCAGGTGGTTGAAAAGCTTAGCGAGACAACCGACAGTCTGGATTCAGCGCGATACCGCCAGGAGCGAATTGCCGCCGAACTGAAATTAGCGGAGGCAAACCTAAAGAAGACCAACGAACTCGTTCGGAAACGACTGAAGCGGATGTACAAGCGGGGTCAGGATAACCTTTTTACGGCGCTGCTCAGCAGTCGATCCACGGGCGATGTTGCCAGCCGCAAGTATCTCATCGAACGGGTTGCAAAGAAGGATCGGGAGGTTTTTGAAACTTTCAAGGCTCAAAGGGCCGCGGTCGACCGTAAAAAGCGCGAGCAGGACGGCATCGTCAGCCGAATCGCCCGCCTTGCTTCCGATCAGCGCGACCAGCAGCGGGAACTCGAGTCTGCTCGTCGGGAGAAAGAAGATCTGCTGGGTGGGCTCCAGTCGGAAATGGCCCAACTGAGGCGCCTGGTGTCCCAGTTTGAGCGAGACGAGCGAATCATTGAAGGGCAAATTGCGGAGGCGATTCGTCGGGCCCAAGAAGCGGCTAAGAATCGCAAACCGGGCGACAAATCCCCGCCGCCGATCAAATTCTCAGGTCGCTTCGGTCGCCCCACGGGTGGGGCGATCACGAGCGGGTTTGGGTCGCGATTTCATCCAATTCTCAAGCGAAGGCGACTCCACTCCGGCATTGACTTCGGCGGGGGATACGGTGCGCCCGTTTATGCCGCAGCCGAGGGTACGGTCATTTCCGCCTCTAGGCTTGGCGGATACGGCAACACGATCATCATCGACCACGGCTCGGGGATGTCCACGGTGTACGCCCACCTTTCTCGCATTCAGGTGAGTTCCGGAGCACGGGTTCGCCGGGGCCAAAAGATAGGGGCGATCGGCAGCACGGGCCTGTCTACCGGACCGCACCTCCACTTCGAGATCCGTCGGAACGGAAAGGCGATCAACCCGGCTTCCTACTTGTAATCGAGACCACCAGAGCGAAGCGCCCTCCAGACTTTGGGCGTAAACTGGAGACAGAAATGTCGACGACGCTGTTCGATAAGGTTTGGCAACGCCACGTAGTCACCGAACTCCCCGGCGGAGGCGTTTTGCTGTATATCGACCGCCACTTGGTGCACGAAGTGACCTCCCCGCAGGCGTTTGACGGTCTTCGCGAGCGAAACCGAACGGTTCGTCGACCTGACCTGACCTTTGCCACCGCCGATCACAACGTTCCAACCGACGGTCGTGATATTGACGAGTCCACCCTTAGCGGGAAGCAGCTTGCCGCACTTAGGCGGAACGCGGAAGAGTTTGGCGTGCCGCTTTATGGCTACGGTCACGAGAAGCAGGGAATCGTCCACGTCATTGGTCCCCAATTGGGAATCACCCTTCCGGGACTCACCATTGTTTGCGGCGACAGCCACACCTCTACGCACGGTGCTTTTGGCGCGCTTGCGTTTGGAATCGGTACCACCGAAGTCGAGCACGTTCTTGCCACCCAAACACTGCGAGCGGGGATCAAGCCAAGATCGCTCGGCATCAAGATTGACGGAGAATTGGGTCACGGGGTCACCGCAAAAGATGTCATTCTCGCCATCATCCGTAAGTTGGGAGCAGGTGGCGGCACGGGCTACGTTGCCGAGTATTACGGCTCCGCTATCGAAAAGCTTCCGATGAGCGGTCGGATGACGATCTGCAACATGTCCATCGAAATGGGCGCTCGAGCCGGAATGATCGCACCGGATGACATCACGTTCGAATACATCGCCGCTGAGGATCGACCGTTTGCACCTAAGGGAGCCGCTTTTGACGAAATGGTCGCCGATACGCGAACCCTTCGCACCGACGACGCTTCCGCCTATGATCGCCACGAGGTTCTAGACGTGAACGGGCTGAAGCCGCAAGTCACTTGGGGCACAACCCCGGCGATGACGGTGGATATCGATCAGCCTGTTCCTGATCCCAAAGATCCAGCCGAGCAGCGCGCGCTTATGTATATGGGTCTCAAGGCGGGAGACATCCCCGCTGAACTTGCGATCAATACCGTTTTCATCGGCTCTTGCACCAACAGCCGAATCGAAGACTTGAGGCAAGCAGCGAGCGTGGTGAAGGGGCGAAAGGTCGCCTCGGGTGTTCGTGCGATGGTCGTTCCGGGAAGCGAAGCGGTCAAGCGCATCGCAGAACAAGAGGGACTCGACAACATTTTTAAGGAAGCCGGATTCGAATGGCATCGCGCAGGTTGCTCGATGTGCCTTGGCATGAACGGCGATATCCTGCGGCCCATGGAGCGAAGCGCTTCGACTTCCAATCGACCCTACGAGGGTCGACAAGGACCGGGTTCGCGCACCCATTTGGTTTCGCCAATGACTGCTGCCGCGACGGCTCTTACCGGAAAGCTCACCGATCCAAGACCGTATCTGTAACCTCATGCGACTTCGACTTGCTGCCCAGACTCTGACGCTTGCCCTCTGTTTAGGGGTTGTGTCGGCGTCGGCGGAGGCTGCAGTCGTGCACCCGCAAGGCAACCAGAATTCGGGTCAATCTTCGGGACCGGGCTTTTGGGAGCGGGCGCTCGATGTCTCGATTGAGGCTGCCAAGCGAGGCTACGACTTTCTCATTAAAGAAGGGAAGCCCGTGGCCGAAAACTTGGTCCGCACCGCTCCGCAACACTATAAGTCGCTTGCGGCATCGGTGAAGGCCTTTTCGAAGCAAGCTGGTCTTGATCTCTCCGAAGCAGAAAAAGGGTTGGAGTCGCTCAAAGAGCGAAAAGAGTTGCTGCTCCAGTTCTGGCGATTGCGCACCTCTTTGAACGTGGCGATGCTGGTCGATCCTGATCTCCTGCGGAATGTCACCGGAATCGAGCAGTTGACATTGGTGACGGCGATCAAGGATTTTGACCGCGTCTCTGCGGCGATCAACAAGCGCTACCCGAACCTCTTGCCGAACCTACCACCCCTCAATAAGAAGCCGACTTAGCCTGCCGGTTCCAGGGAGGGTGGAAATTTGCGGGATGATTGGGTATCATCCTTGATTCGTTCAACCAAAAGAGTTCAGACGTAAGAGAGAACGTTTATGAAGCGCACTTATCAGCCAAACAAGCGACACCAGCAAAAAACCCACGGTTTTCGCGTCCGAATGAAATCGACCGACGGACAGAACGTGCTGAAGCGACGTCGCGCCAAGGGTCGAACTCGACTCGCTTGGTAATTTAGCAAAATTCTTGGGCCATCAGGCCCTTCGAGGGCATGGTACCGAAGGGTCCATCCAAAACAAGGTTCGAGCAAATCTTTTCTCAGGGACAAAGAGTCCGAGGAGAGGTCTGCTCGATCATTTTTTTGCCGGGGTCAGGTCTTGTCGGCATCGGTACTTCTCGCAAGATCGGCGGCAAACCGCGTCGTAACTTCGTTAAGCGCCGCATCCGCGCTGCCGTGCTTGCGGCGGGTTTCGACCTTCAATCGTTGGATTGCGTGTTCATGGTTGGCACGCGAGGCGTGACTGAACCGTACGAACTCTTGAGCCGCGATGTTGAAACGACTCTGCGGAAGGTTCTCTCTGCTCAAAACTCCTAGGGGCGCATGAACGAGATCACTCCAGAATCGCCCGGGGAAGATGGGAAGCCGAGTCAGGCGTCTTCCGGAAAACGAGGGCCGACACGATCTATTCCGCTTTCTCCAAAAAACTTACCAAGGCTCATTGGTGTGCTTCTGGTTCGAGGATATCAAGTCGGATTCAAGTGGATGCCGCCCACTTGTAGGTACCATCCTAGTTGCTCGCAATACACGCTGGAAGCGATTGAGAAGTATGGTCTTCTCCGTGGATCGTGGATGGGAGCAAAACGGATTGCAAGGTGCGGCCCTTGGCATCCCGGAGGGCACGACCCCGTTCCTTGACCTAGCGGTCCTCCGGATAATCCCAACCTGGGCGCGCATTGTTGCGTACCAAGACTAGCGATTCTTCTATGGCAACTTCAAAACCCGCCGCTTCTCCGAAACAGCAGATTGTGCTGTTTCTTCTTTGGATCACGTCTTTGGTGTTCTTGATTCAGGTCATGAACAATGGGCGACCGAAGAGCGACACCCCGTCGGCTACCGTTCTGCAAACGCTTAAGACTCAGAACGAGAAGCAACTGGACGTGAGCGCCGCAACCACTTTTCACCAGATTCAGTCCGTAGCGGATCGAGAGGTTGGTGAGAAGAAGCTCACCGCAGAAGCAGCCAAGGAACTCAAGATTCAATCGGTTATCCTCGCCGCCGAAGCAAGGTTGCGTGCTGGAATCGCTCGAAACGAGACCTGGCGCGTCCGAGAGGCTTACCAACTCCTTTGGCCCTTCCAGAAAGCGAACTTGGACAAACCGGAGTGGAAAGAGAAGACGTACGCGGTCAAAGATGTCTCCGCCGATTCCCGATTTGGCTGGAAGGAGTGGACCGGTCAAGCCCTGTTTGAGAGGACATCCACCGTTCTCAGCGAGCGAAACAAAAAGGAGCTCATCTGGGGAGTTCTTCCCGGCGGTTACTCGTTCATCGATAGCCTCGTCGCGGTCACGGGTCGAAACGGAACCGTCAGCTACGCCTTTGCCGCGTTCCTGCTGGCACTCGTCGTTCGAGCGGTCGTGTTCCCGTTCAGCCAAAAGCAGCTGATGTGGTCTCGACAGATGAGCCAGCTGACCCCGCTCATCAACGACATCAAAGAGAAGTACAAAGACAACGCGCAAGAGCAACAAGCACGTGTCATGAAGCTGTATCAAGAGTACGGCATCAATCCTATGGCAGGGTGCGCTCCGGCTCTGGTTCAAATGCCGCTGTTCTTGACGGTTTACCAGTGCATGTTGCTTTACCAATTCGAGTTCCAAAAGGGCACGTTCCTTTGGATCAACCCGGATCTGAGCAAGGCGACGAGTGGTTTCATTGCTCCTAACCTGGGTGCGCAAGACACGATCATGATCGTGGTCTACGGCATCTCCATGGTGGTCTCCACGTTGCTGGCTCCGGTCTCTGACCCGTCCAATGCCAAGCAACAGCGAATGATCGGCGTGGTGATTTCGGTGGTCTTTACCGGATTCATGTTCACGGGCGCTTTCCCCGTTGTCGGTGGATTCGTTCTTTACTGGACCTTCACCAACTTCCTGGCGATGGCTCAGTCTCTGCGCGCCTATCGCCTTCCGATGCCTCCGCTGGTCAAGGTGAATGCGGCGGGCGGCGGAGTGCTTCCAAAGGAACCCACAACGTTTTGGGGCAAACTGATGGAGCAGGCTCAAGAGCAGGCCCGAATGGCAGAGCAGCAGAAGATCGACCCCAGCAAAGCCACGGACAAAGACCAAGGAAAGACCAAGGGCGATGGTGGAGACAAGCCCAAAAAGCCACCGAGACCTGGTCAATCGAAGCCCAAGAAGGGCAACTAAGACAACTTAACCCGCCCGGCGGCAGGCACGCGGTGAGCCTGGAAATCGTTACCGCAAAAACATTCTCAAAAAAGGGAAGGAAAACGGATGAACTCCATTGAACTAACGGCTAAAAGCGTCGAAGACGCCAAGAAAAACGCTGCCGCCAAGCTCGGCGTTTCGGCAGACCAGGTCACTATCACCGTTCTCGAAGAGACCAAGGGTCTGTTCGGAAAGGTCAATCTCCGAGTCCGCGCAGAGGTTGTCGCTACGGAAGAGGCTGCTCCGGTTGTAGAAGAAGCCCCGAAGGCGAAGCCCGCTCCGAAGGCTACTGCCAAGAAGGAAGAGGCCGCTCCGGCCGCTGAAGCACCCGCACCCCGACGGCGACTCGGTGCCAAGAAAGAAGCTCCTGCTTCCACCACGGAGGCTGCCGCTGAGGTTCCGGCTGAAGAAGCTGCGCCGGCTCCTGCCGCCGCCAAGCCCGCTCGCGGAAAGCGACCTGCGAAGGCAGAGGCGTCCGAATCCCCCGCTGCTCCGGCTGCCCCAGTCGAGGCTCCCGAGGGAACTGAAGATGCAGTCGAGATCGTTGCCACCGAAGAGGATGAGAGCTTTATCCTTTCCGTCGCCAATGACCTCGTCGCTCAATCCGGTCTTTCTGCCGAATTCATGGCAAGCGGGATCCAAGGCAAGTACGTCAACATCTCGCTCGATGGCAACGACACCAAGTACCTCATCGGTCGAAATGGCGAAGTCATCAACGCTCTCCAGTACCTGATGAACCTTGCGGTCAAGCAACAACGACCGAACGGTGTTCGAGTGGTTATCGACGGCAACGACTACCGAAAGCGCCGAGAAGTCGCCCTGACCGCCCTCGCTCAGCGAATCGCCGCCGAGGTTCAACAGCGAGAAGAGGAAGCCGTTCTTGACGCGTTGCCCGCATTCGAGCGACGAGTCGTTCACAAGGCTCTGCAAGAGATCCCTGGCGTCAAAACCTACAGCGAGGGCGAAGAGCCGAATCGCCGTGTGGTCATCGCCCCGGCAGAGTAATCTAGCCGCTTAGACAAACGGGAAAGCCCTATCCAGTAAGGATAGGGCTTCTTTTTTTAGCCAAGGGGCTCTTAATGCCCGTGATGATCAGCGAGGCAGTCATGCAGATCATCGCCGCGAGAGAACCGGGCAAGTGCGTCTTTAAGCTTGCCCGCGGGATTGTTGCCGAGACCCTTCTGCGCCATCAACTTTTCGATGGAGGCAATATCGCGTGGAACCCGTGCGCTCAGGTTCACCGGTCCCTTCTCTGTGATCAAGATATCGTCTTCAATCCGAATGCCGATGCTCCACCACTTGGGGTCGCATGGAGAGCCCGGTGCGATGTAGATGCCCGGTTCGACGGTCAGCACTTGATTCGGTGCCAAGGTAGTGATGACCTGAGGATCGTGGACGTCTAAGCCAAGGTAGTGTCCCGACCCGTGCATGAAGTACCGACGCGCCTCTCCCGGCTCCTGAATGATTCCGAGCTTGACGAGACCTTTGGAGACAACTTCGCGGCATGCCGCGTCATACGCTCGGAAAGGTGCTCCGTTTTGGCAAGCCTTGATCCCGGCATTCTGGGCTTCCAGAACCAGTTCGTAGATCGCTCGTTGGGCAGGCGAGAACTTTCCGTTGGCGGGATAGCTGCGAGTGACATCGGCGGCGTAGCCGTGGTACTCCCCGCCAACGTCCATGCAGAGAATGTCGCCGTTCTGAATCCTCTTTCGGTTGTCCACGTAGTGCAAGATGCACGAGTTCATGCCCGATCCCACGATGGACCCATAGGCAACCGCTTCGCATCCATTACGGGCAAAGATGTACTCCACCAGAGCCTGAATCTCGAACTCTCTCATACCGGGCTCGCAACTCTTGATCGCCTCCGCATGCGCCGCCACTGTGGCATCGACCGCCCGTTTCAACAAGCGAAGTTCATGTTCGGACTTGGTGGTTCGAAGCGCACCAATCTCTCGAATCAGTCCTCGCCAAACGGTTTTGCCCTCCGAGAAAGCAGCGTAGGCACTTCGCATCTGTTCGAGCGCACCGGAGGCGCCAACAACCGGGTCTCCATTGCCAATCTGAGTTGGAGTTACTCCTTTCAACGCTTCGCTAAACCGAGAGGTGGGCAGCACCGCCTCGACGCGGCTCGTCATCACGTCGCCGCAGGT
>CAZAVC010000053.1:0-9686 GCA_964488265.1 uncultured Fimbriimonas sp. | reverse complement strand
GATTCCCCTATCTCTTTCTAGGTTTACTCCGAAAGGTCTATGTCCCACCAGCGCGTTATCGTCGTCGACTTTGGGGGGCAGTACACCCAACTTATCGTTCGCCGCGTCCGCGAATTCGGCGCGTACAGTGAAATGGTCCCGTGGACAACCGCCGCGGAGAAGATTGCGGCGGAGAAGCCAACCGCAGTGATCCTCAGCGGTGGACCCCGCTCTGTCCTGGAAGAGAACGCACCGACGCTCGATTTTTCAGTCCTCGAAGGGATTCCGACACTCGGAATTTGCTACGGACAACAGTTGATGGCCCACCGAACGGGTGGACGAGTCACGGGCGCGGATCACAAAGAATACGGTCAGCGAGAATTGACCACAATCGCTCCCGGTTCGCTCGTATCGAGCATGGGCTCGAACTCGGTTTGGATGTCTCACGGCGACCAGGTGGTAGAGGTTCCCGCTGGGTTTACGGTAACCGCCTCAACTGAAACTTGCCCGGTGGCGGCCATGGAGAACGTGGGCCTCAAGCGTTGGGGCGTTCAATTCCACCCCGAGGTAACCCACACTCCTGGCGGCAAAGCAATCTTGAAGGGCTTCCTGGACAACGCCGGAATCGTTGGCGACTGGACGGCTCAGAACTTTATTGACGAAGAGGTCGAGAAGATTCGAGCGGCGGTTGGTCCAGAGGAGCGAGTCCTCTGCGCGGTTTCGGGTGGAGTCGACTCTTCGGTGATGGCGGCCTTACTCATAAAAGCCATTGGTGACCGAGCTTTGTGCGTTTTTGTCGATCACGGCCTGCTTCGAAAAAATGAGGCAGAACAGGTCGAAGAAACGTTCGGGGGGCACTTCGGAGCTAACCTGAAAGTCTTTAAAGAGCACGATCGGTTCTTTGGCGCCCTCGCGGGAATCAAGGATCCTGAAGCAAAGCGAAAGACCATTGGTGCGCAGTTCGTTCAGGTTTTCGAGGACCACGCCGATGAACTGAAAGGTTGCGACTGGCTTGCCCAGGGAACCCTCTATCCAGACGTCATCGAATCCGGGTCGCCAACCGCCGCGAAGATCAAAACGCACCACAACGTGGGTGGGTTGCCGGATTGGATGAGACTGAAACTCATCGAGCCGCTTCGCTGGCTGTTTAAAGATGAGGTCCGAGCTGTTGGTCGTTTATTGGGTCTGCCAGATGAAATGGTCGACCGAGAACCGTTCCCGGGTCCCGGGCTCGGCGTTCGGGTTTTGGGCGAGGTCACCCCAGACCGAGTTCGGATGGTTCAGGAAGCAGATTGGATCTTCCGATCCGAGCTGAGGAGTCGGGACCTGCACAAAGGCATTTGGCAGTCGTATGCGGCTCTGTTAGATGTGCGCAGCGTCGGCGTCATGGGTGACGAACGCACCTACGAGCAACCGATCGTTCTTCGTGCCGTTGAAAGCGAAGATGCCATGACCGCTCGTGCGGTCGCGATTCCTTTTGACGTTCTCGAGTGGGTGGCAACCCGAATCGTCAACGAAGTTCAGGGCGTAAATCGCGTGTTTTACGACCTTACAAGCAAGCCGCCCGCAACCATCGAACTAGAGTAGTTCCCAGAGAAACCACAGATATGTCCGAACCCACCATTGAAGTCCTCATCGATGCGGATACCCTCCAGGCCCGCATCGCCGAATTAGCCACACAGATTCGAAAAGACTATGAGGGCAAGCCGCTTGTGCTTGTCGGGGTTCTCAAAGGATCGTTCCTCTTTCTGGCTGACCTCTGTAAGCATCTGGATAACAACGTCATCATCGACTTCTTACAGACGTCCAGCTACCACGGTGGTCGCAGCACGACGGGTGTCGTACAGATTCGAAAGGATGTAGACGTCAATATCGAGGGCGTAGACGTTCTGTTAGTGGAGGACATTGTGGATACGGGAACGACCCTGAGCCACCTCTTAGATCTCCTTGGTACCCGGAAGCCTGCAAGCCTAAAGATCGCCTCTTTGTTGAGCAAGCCAGAAGCGAGACGGGTTGAAGTTCCCGTTGAATACCTAGGCTTTGAGATCGAGAATGTTTTCGTGGTGGGTTATGGTCTCGACGATGCGGAAAAGTATCGACAGCTGCCGTATATCGGGGTCGTTAAGGACTCGTAAACTTCACGGTAGCAATTCAGTCTTGCGAAAATGCCAGATTGTGGTAAATTGCCATTGACGAACATAGTGGGATCGGTTTTGTTGTTCCACTGACGTCACTCCCGATAACTCGCCCTTGCGCGACTCGCGGATTTCCCCAGCCCAGAGTTCCTTATTGAGAGTCTCTCTTACCGGGCGGACTTGGGCATCGATCAACTGATCGGACACTTTATCTCTCCATCACAAACTACGGATATGACTCCTACATTTAGACCCCGAGGCGGTAGCGGAAACAGTGGAGGCGGTAACAATCGACGCCGACACCGTCCGCGAAAAGAAGACGGATTGCCGAAGGGCGATCTTCAGGCCGATCTAGAAAACCTTCCCGAAGTCGATTTCAACCACTTCGACCTGATGACGCCCGCCAACCTCTTGAAAGAGGCGAAAAAGGCAAAGCTTTCTCCGGACCTATTGAAGCACGAGATCATCGAGCGGCTTCTCACCAAGGTCAACGAGGAAGCGCACTACGGCAAAGGCATTCTTGAGATCATGAACGACGGGTGGGGATTCCTCCGTCGAGACAACTACCTTCCGTCGCCGGAAGACGTTTACGTTAGCCAAAGCCAGATCAAGAAATTTGGACTTCGGGCCGGTGATCTTGTTTTCGGTTTGGTTCGCCAACCAAAGGAAGGCGAGAAGTATCGCGGAATGCTGAGAGTCGAGAGCGTGAATAACGCCGGAACCGACACTCTCCAAAACAAACATCGAAAGCAGTTCGACGAGCTGACCCCTCTCTATCCAAACGAGCGGCTCAAGATGGAGACGACGGCGGATAACATTTCCACGCGAATTGTCGACCTGATTTCGCCCATCGGAAAGGGACAGCGTGCCCTCATCGTCTCTCCTCCAAAAGCTGGAAAGACCACGATGATGAAGTCGATCGCAAACGCAATCACTTCCAACCATCCCGAGGTTTATCTAATGGTTCTCTTGGTCGACGAACGGCCAGAAGAAGTTACGGATATGCGTCGATCTGTTCGTGGCCAGGTGATTTCTTCCACCTTCGATGAGCCGGCTGAGAGCCACATGCGTGTCGCCGACCTGTGTCTGGAACAAGCCAAGCGACTTGTCGAATCCGGAAGAGACGTCGTGATCGTTCTCGACTCGCTTACTCGACTTTCGCGGGCCAGTAACCTGACCATCAACCCGTCTGGTCGAACCCTCACGGGTGGACTTGATCCTTCCGCACTTTATCGACCTCGCCGATTCTTCGGTGCGGCTCGAAACATCGAAGAAGGCGGTTCGCTGACCATCGTCGCCAGTGTCCTTGTGGACACAGGTTCCAAGATGGACGAGTCGATCTTCGAGGAATTGAAGGGAACGGGTAACTGCGAAATCATCCTCGATCGAGACCTCTCTGAGCGACGAATATGGCCTGCAATCGATGTTCGCCGAAGCTCCACTCGGCACGAGGAATTCTTGTTCGATAAGGACATCTATGAAGGCGTTGTGCAACTTCGCCGCTTGATGGCTAAAGAGCAAAACAGCCTTGATGCGACGGAATCGTTCATCAAGCTCATCAAGCGAACTCCGAACAACGCGGCGTTCGTGGAAGGCGTTATCCAGCGCACCCGGGCAACCGTCTAATCGGGCTTCCCGGATGGGGGATTCTTTCCAGAATCCCCCTAAGGTTCCTTAACTTTTTAGCAACCCTTCGTGGAAGGAACCGTCTGATCGGATTTCCAGTTGGGGAGTCTGCCCAGTTTGGGGTCTGCCCAGATTGGGGTCTGTATTGGTATGATGAATCACGATATGCCGGAAGAATACGAAGGACCTGAAGAACCTGAAGAGGGCACTTCCGGTGACGATTCCTTAGAGGAACCGCCCGCATTCTTTCCGCGAGAAGGGCACGACGTTCCTGACGAGCTTGGGCCTGGACAGATGGTCGAGGTCAGCATCGACGGTATCTATCGCGGCGATGCGGGTGGACAACCTTCGCAGTTTGTCGTCCTTCAATACGAAGACCGACAGCTTCCGATCATGATCGGGCCCTTTGAGGCGAATGCAATTTTAGTCTCGCTGGAGCGTGATCGTCCCGATCGCCCGATGACTCACGATTTGATCAAGAACATCGTCGATCGGCTTGGCGCAACGGTCGCCCGAGTCGCGATAGATGATCTTTGGAACGGTGTTTACTACGCCAAGGTTCATCTCCACACGGGAACGGAAGAAGTCGAAATTGACGCCCGACCAAGCGATGCGATCGCCATTGCGGTTCGATTCGACGCTCCAATTTTCGTGAATACAAACGTCTTCGAATCTGCACTGGCTGAAGATTGAGGCGTAGGACAAGACGCTCGTGAACGACGCCGCTCTTCGCATCCAAGAACTTCGAGAATTCCTCGAACGGCACGCGTACTTGTACTATGTGCTCGACGCGCCTGAGGTGAGCGACTCGGAGTACGATGCCCTCTTCCGGGAACTTCAGACTCTCGAAACCGAGCACCCGGAACTAGAAGATCCGAACAGCCCAACCAAACGGGTTGGTGGCGCGCCCCTCAAACAGTTTGAACCGTACGCCCATCGTCTCCCGATGTTGTCTTTGGATAACGCCTTCGGCGATGAGGAACTCTTGGCGTTTGATGCTCGGGTTCAGAAGGGGCTGGGTCGTGAAACGGTGGTCGAGTACTTCGCGGAGCTGAAGTTTGATGGAGCTTCGATTTCACTCACTTACATGGATGGGGAACTGGTGACGGCCGCCACTCGTGGCGACGGAACGACGGGTGAAAACGTCACCGCCAACGCCCGAACCATTCAAGGAGTTCCGCTCAAACTACGCAAGCCACTCGCCGGATTGATAGAGGTGCGTGGCGAAGTGGTGATGCTCCAGAGCACCTTCGAACAGTTGAACGCAGAGCGTGCCGCCCGTGGGGAGCAGGTTTTTGCCAATCCCAGAAACGCTGCCGCGGGTGGATTGCGACAACTCGATTCTCGACTCACCGCCGAGAGGCGATTGCATTTCTTTGCCTATGGTCTGGGTGCAATTGAACTTGCCGAACCGACCCCACCGTCTTTCGGAAAGCAGTCGACGCTACTCTCGGCTCTCAGGGAACTGGGCTTCCCGGTCCGGCCAGAACCCCGGATTTGTCGCGGTGGGGAGGAACTCACCCGATTCTGCTCGGAAGTTCTCGCAGCACGGCCAACCCTTCCTTTTGGTATCGATGGCGTTGTGGTCAAGGTGGATTCGCGAGAGGAGCAGGAGCAACTTGGCTTCACCGCTCGTGGTCCTCGCTGGGCGATTGCGGTCAAGTTCCCGGCTGAGCAAGCGTTCACTACGCTGAACGACATCATCGTTCAGGTGGGAAGAACGGGGAATATCACCCCCGTTGCGGTTCTGGAACCCGTGCAAGTTGGTGGCGTCACCGTCTCTCGGGCGACGCTTCATAACTTCGACGAGGTCGATCGAAAAGACGTCCGCGTGGGTGACACGGTGATTGTTCAACGAGCGGGCGATGTCATTCCAGAAGTGGTTGGGCCTGTCTTTTCTAAACGTATGGGCGATCTTCCTAGGCCTATTCCGCCGACAGTTTGTCCAAGTTGTGAAACCCCACTTGTACGCGCCGAGGGTGGAGTCTTTCTTAAATGCCCGAACTCCAAGGGTTGCGCAGCCCAGGTTGCCAACAAGATCAAGCACTTCGTTGGCCGGAAAATGATGGACATTGACGGGCTCGGCGAGAAGCTCATCGATCGCTTCCTTGAGCAGGGATTCCTCACAGACGTCCCGTCGATTTACGCCCTGCACGCGAAAAGGGAAGATCTTGTTCAGTTGGACAAGTTGGGTGAGCAATCGGTCGACAACCTGCTGGCTGCCATCGAGGTGAGCAAAACGAGGCCCCTAGAACGCTTCTTGTTCGCGCTCGGGATACCGGAACTGGGCGAGCGGTCCGCGAAGGACCTGGTACGGGCTTACCGCTCTTTGGAGAAGATTCAGCACCTGTCTATGGAAGAGCTTCAGGGAATCGAAGGTTTTGGTCCCCGAGTTTCGGCTGAGATATGGACCTGGTTCGAGGACGAGGACAATCGCGAAATGATTCGCCGTCTCTTAAAGGCTGGAGTCGATCCTGTGGAGCCCTCCGGTGCTGTAGAAGGGGGAGCTTTTGAAGGGAAGATCTTCGTATTTACCGGAAAACTCGAGAAATTCACGAGAGAGGACGCCGAGGATCTTGTTGGCAAACTTGGTGGCAAGGCGAGCGGTTCGGTGAGTGCCAAAACTTCGTTCGTCGTTGCCGGACCCGGCGCAGGAAGCAAGCTTGCCAAAGCGGAGCAACTCGGAGTTGCCGTCCTCACCGAAGATGAGTTCCTGTCGCTGGTCCCTGCCGAGCACTCGCTAGGGACCCCGGGTGAGAGCACCCCTACGACCCTGTTTTGAACTCCTTGCCGCTCCCCCTTCAATATGAGCTTCCGCTCGCCGGGGAAATTATCGACTGGCGAAGGGTTGCCGAAAGCGGGCAGATGTTTCGTTGGCATGCCACGGACCGGGGGTGGTTGATCTGCGACGGTGATTCGTTCTTTCACATTCAGCCTGGTCTGGATGTCGTCCGAGTCGAAGCAAATCGGCCCGTAGAGGATCTCCAATGTTTGCTGCGATTCGACGTTCGAGTCGAAGAGGTCTTGCAGGCGATTCTCGAACGGGGGCCAGAGTTTGCAGCCTGCCTGCCCAAGGTCTCCGGTTTAAGGCTACTTCGACCGCTGAACGCTAGTGAATCTTTTCTCTCCTTCCTCTGCGCTTCCAACAACAACGTCGTAAGAATTCGTCAACTGGTTGCCAAGCTGGAAGCGATGGGGGAACCAATCGTTGCCGACAACGTCCTAGAATCCCAAAGACCCTTGATCGCGTTTCCCAAGGTCTCCCGGATTGCCGAGTGCTCGGAAGAAGAGTTGAGGGGGCTGGGGTTTGGATATCGCGGAAAGACCATTCCTCTTGCCTGCCGAGAACTTCTGCAGATGGGATCGGATGACGAAGAGAAGGCTTTTCAGCAGCTCAAAACGGCTGGTTATCAGCATGCTTGGCGCGCCCTTGCCGAGCTACCGGGCATTGGCCGGAAGCTCGCCGATTGTATCTGTCTTTTCGCTCTCGATCAAGGCGAATCGGTGCCGATCGACACGCACATTTGGGCGGCACTCACCAGGCTTTACTATCCGGACTGGTCAGGACTCGCCGTCACCGATTCGCGATATCGAATCGGGACCGACACCTTCCGGGAACGATTCGGCGAGCTTAGCGCTTGGGCTCAGCAGTTATTATTCGTCGAGAGTCTTGAGGGGAAGCTGACGCGGAATTCATCTCCCGAAGGCGCTTCACGTCCAAGAAAAGGACGCTCACGAAAAGAGTGAGCAGTAACAGCATGCCCGTTTGGA
The DNA here is from genome assembly GCA_964488265.1 of uncultured Fimbriimonas sp. Taxonomy (GTDB): domain Bacteria; phylum Armatimonadota; class Fimbriimonadia; order Fimbriimonadales; family Fimbriimonadaceae; genus Fimbriimonas. The sequence goes on along the minus strand of CAZAVC010000053.1, from coordinate 2,175 downwards.
AGATTGCCAGTTGAAGTTTCATTGGCAACCTCTTGCCTCCCCGGAGCATTTCAAGGAAGGCAATTAGCATTTGTCCGCCATCCAACGGAGGGACGGGGAGCAAGTTGAAGAACCCGATGGAGATGCTCAGTAGGGCCGCAAACCAAACGATCCGGTCAAAGCCTTGAGTGACCACGGCGCTGGTTGCGGCGACCATCGTGACCACGCCACCCGCCTGTTGTTCGGCTCGTTGAGGATTGCGGATTAGGCCGATCATCCCGACCAATGCGCTCTTGGGTTCCTCGTACGTCGCCAAAAGAGCCTCTGGGAAGGAGACTTTCACCGTTTCGGTCTTGAAGAGCAAGCCCACTTTGTATTGGCGCTTGCTCTCTCCGGTCGGCATCATCCGCTCGTCTAGAAGGGGAGTCGCCTCCTTTTGGTATTCGGGTTGAACCGTTAGATCGAAGGTTTGCGGTCCGCGCTGAATGCGGAAATTGACTTCCTTGCCGTTCGAGTCTCGGATCACCTTGATCGCATCAAAAGCAATGTTTACAGGCTGACCATCGACGGCCAAAATCTTGTCGCCGGGTCGAACCCCCGCCTTGTATGCGGCACCCGTGCTGAGCAGACCCTCCACAGTGTTGACCTGCCGAGTCACGCCCATGGTCGCGTAGATGGGCAACAGGGCTATCATGCCCGCAACAACGCTGAAAACGGGACCGGCAAAGAGGACCACAATGCGTTGCCAAGGTGCCTTGCTGAAGAATCCATGCTTCATGGCAACCTCTTCGCCGTTCTCTTGGGGCTCCATGCCCGCGATTCGAACGAATCCACCGAGGGGATAGGGTCTCAGGTTGAACGGGACAACGTGGTCTTCTTCACCCTCAAGGGGCTGCTTAGGCTTTGCGAAAGTCCAAAGAATGGGTTTGCCAACGCCAATGGCAAACTCTTCCACCTTCATCTTGAAGAGGCGAGCGAACCAATAGTGACCCAGCTCGTGCGCTCCTACAAGCACAACGAGAATGACCACGAAGACGATCGCGGTGAGCAGATAGTGTCCAAGGGTAGCGATCGTCATTGCAATCCGAACTTCCGAACCCAATCTTCCGCCACCGTGCGAGCCCATCGATCGGTATCGAGAATGGACTCCAGCGTGGTTTCCGTTGGGACGTGCTTATTCATAACGTATTCAACTGCCTTCGCGATTCCAAGGAATGGCAATCGACCCTTCAAAAAGCTGTTTACGATGTGCTCATTGGCCGCATTAAGGGCTGCGGGCATGGTTTTTCCAACTTTTGCCGCCTCTCTCGCCAGATTGAGGGCAGAGAAGGTCTCGGTGTCGGGCTTCTCGAAGGTGAGGGTCGGCGTGTCGACGGGGTTCCAGATAGGCAACTCGTTCGTTGGGCGTTCCGGATAGAGTAACGCGTAAACGATCGGCAGCCGCATGTTCGGCCAGCCGAGTTGCCCGAGCACTGATCCATCGGTAAATCGGACCATGCTGTGCACGATGCTCTGCGGGTGGACGACTACATCCACCTGGTCCATCTCAACGCCGAACAGCCAGCGCGCTTCGATCATCTCAAGTCCCTTGTTCATCAATGTCGCGCTGTCCACCGTGATCTTGCCGCCCATGCGCCAAGTGGGATGGTTGAGGGTGTCTTCCAGCGAAACCTGCCCTAGTTCAGCCCGTGTTTTCCCTCGGAAGGGTCCTCCGCTTGCGGTGAGGATCACTTTATCGATCTGATCGTTGGAATAGCCCTGGAGGCATTGAAAAACCGCGCTGTGCTCGCTGTCGATGGGGGTCATGAGCACGTTGTGCTGCTGGCACATCGGCATCACGACTTCACCCGCCGCCACGAGAACCTCCTTGCTCGCAAGCGCAATCGCTTTGCCCGCTTGGATCGCGGCGAAGGTTGGCTCCAGTCCAATGACTCCGGCTACGGAGGTGACGACGATATCCGCCTCCTTCATGGTTGCAAGGTCGACCATCGCCTGCATACCGTCTTCCGCAAAGAGAACGGTTCGATCGACTCCAAACTCGGCAGCTTGTTGGTTGAGCAAGTCTCTGCTTTGCGCGGCGGCAAGCCCCACCACCTTGAGGCGATCGGGAAACATTCGGACGATGTCCAAGGTTTGGGTGCCGATGCTGCCCGTACTTCCCAAAACCACCACGCGCTTCATGAAATCCATTTTGGC
>CAZAVC010000052.1:0-9723 GCA_964488265.1 uncultured Fimbriimonas sp. | reverse complement strand
CTTAGAACAGCAGGAAGCGCTGTCCAGGGCCCGCGGTCGCCTGGACGCTATTGGAGGTCATCTTTGACCTCGATAGTCTACGCCTCCAAATCGCCTCGCTAGAGGACCTCTCATCACAGCCTGAGTTTTGGAACGACCCGTCTTCCGCGAACAAGACCCTTCAAAAGCTCAGCCGACTAAAAAACATACTGCAGCCTTACAAGCAACTCGTCAAAACCGAGACGGATATTCGTGAGCTTTACGAGATGCTGAAGCTGGAAGAAGATCCAGCAACGGAAGCCGAAGCTGACGAAATGGCGCTCAAGTTAATCAAAGACTTGGATGCCTACGAACTCAAGACTTTGCTGAGTGGGGAGCACGATGGCCGCAACGCCATCTTTGAAATCAACGCAGGTGCGGGTGGTTCGGAAGCTTGCGACTGGGCATCGATTCTGTTCCGACTCTACAGCCGTTGGTGCGAGCAAAAGGGCTACAAAATGGAAGTCCTTTCTGAAACGCCTGGCGATGTTGTGGGTTATCGATCAGTGCAAATGCAGGTGACCGGAGAAAACGCCTATGGCTTCCTCAAGGCTGAAGGTGGGGTTCACCGATTGGTGCGAATCTCGCCGTTCGACGCCGCATCTAGGCGACACACCTCTTTTGCGAAGGTCGAAGTTCTTCCTGAAATTGAGGAAAACGAAGTGACGATCAACCCCGACGATCTGAAGGTGGAAACCCTTCGAGCAGGTGGTGCGGGTGGTCAGCACGTCAACAAGACTGAGTCGGCAGTGCGGATCACGCACTTGCCAACCGGGATTGTGGTGTCTTGTCAAAACGAGCGGAGTCAGCATAAGAACCGCGCCAGTGCGATGTCGGTTCTGTTGGCGCGACTCAGCGAGTTGGAGCGAGCCCAGTCGGCAGAAAGGGTGGCCGAAATTAAAGGAGAAGGAGGACCCGCCGCATGGGGTCGCCAAATCCGAAGCTACGTCATGCAACCTTATACGATGGTGAAAGATCACCGCACGGGGTACGAGACGGCCAACGTCTCGGGCGTGATGGATGGAGACATCGATGGATTCATCGAAGCCTTCCTTAAGCAGAAACCATCCGAAGACGCCTACGTCGAATAAGTGTCGGCTCCCTAGCGGAGCCGATCTTGTTCCCAAAATTGAAACCGAAGCACCGAATTGAAACCGGAGCCCCGAATTGAATTCGGAGCCCCTAATTGAATTCGGAGCACAGAGTGGAATGCGAACGATGGAATTGAGACTGTTAAGGAAAACCTGGTTAAAAGTGGCTCTTACGGCCGCCCTCTTGACGATCACGTCTCTCTCTATCGCCCAGACATCGGAGCCTTCTCAACAACAAGCCCTTCCAAAAGAGCTTTCGGCGGTGATTCCGCCGGGAACAAACCCCGATTTCCATTCCACGGTCAACGAGATCAAGCAACTGCTGACTGAGCAAAAGAACGCGCGGGCTTTGTCCCTCTCTCAGGCGTTGCCGCGTCGACAGATTCGAGCCAAGTGGGACGACAGCAAAGTTCCGGCTCCGCTGAGAAAGTCGTTCTTGCTGGCGCGAGACAAAGCGGTCGGCAAGTGGGTCACCGTGCTCAGGAACGTATCGGTGGAATGGGTTAAAGACAAGGCGAACATCGTCTTCAGCTTCACGCCCAAACTTGGCATGCTGCCGAACAAGAAGGGGGTTCAAGGTCTTGCGCTTATCGGAACCGATCTTGGTTACGATGCCGTGATCGGTCTTCAACGGGGTAGTCCGCTGAGCAAAACCACAGATCGGGAAGTTCACAACGAGGTCGTGTACACCCTCGGCTCTTACTTTGGGCTCACCTCGACCAAATACTTCGGCTCGGCAATGGGGAGGACGGATCAGCGAGCAACCGTGCTGCTCGATATCTCCAGCCGAGATAGCTATCTAGCGCGAGAGACTCTCACGCTTAGCGAGAACCTCCGGGAAGCGGCTGAGAAAAACTTTAAGCTTGCGGTAGGTGCGGCTCGGTTAACCACCGACACCAAAGCGATCGACCTTGGCACGGTATTCGAGGGAGACGTAGTCTCCACGCCGATCCAGGTGAACAACGTCGGGGCGGGAACACTTCGCTGGATCGCCTACGGAGATTGCGCCTGTGTCACCTCGGAGGGGCCCAACGAGACCATCGGCCAGTCGTCTGTCCTCATCCGCGCCGTGTACGACACCACCGATCAGATTGGCGAGGTGCGTCACGCTCTCATCGTTCTAAACAACGACCCGGATAAATCGGAACTCATCATTCCCATTAAGGTTAAAGTCGTTCCCAGGGTGCGCTTGCTCTTGCCGGGCGGCGATCGCCAAACTGTGGTCCTTAAGCCGAATCAGACGAAGTTTGAGGCGATTCTTGTACTTGCGGAATCATGGAAAGGTTCGGTTTTGGCATCTGGACTGGTCGGAGGCCGCGGTACGGTCACCATGCAGAAGTGGGAAGGCGAAGTTCCGGACACGTTCGGAGAATCTGGCAAGGTCGGCGCGTTGGTAAAGCGTCGCGGTTATAAAGCCACGTTTGATCTCACGGGAGATCCCGTTCCAGGAAGGTCGTCGTTGGGACTTTACGTGATCACGGGAGACGCGCGTCGACCTCGTATTTCCTTGCCCCTTTACGTTCAAAACGGCCTTGTTGCAATGCCGGAAGCGGTCTATTTTGGGTCCACGATGTCCTCGGCAGCCGAGGCTCAGGTTTATCTCACCCGCCCCGGATTCGACCTAAAAGTGAAGTCGGTCAAGTGTGAAGATAAAGAGATATCGGTCAAGGTTGAGTACACGACCATCCGTGGCGAAGTTCGGCTGAGGGTTCGATTCCTCGGTGACGCTAAGCGGGTTCTTCGTACGGAAATTGTGGTGACGACCAACGATCCGCAACAGAAGACCGTCCGTATTCCTGTTCGAGCAGGCGGCTAGAGGGCCTAACAGGTTGCGATGAAGAATGCGTTGACACGTTGGAGTGCATCAGGATTGGCAGGCGCCGTGCTTGCCGCCGGGCTCTGGGTGTCGCCCACGCCAAGGCAGGATACGTCCTTTGAGACGGTGACCTTCTTTATTGCGGGTGGAGCCTCCGGAGAGTTGGCCCCCTGCGGCTGTACCAAGCCAATGTCGGGAGGCATCAAGAGGCTCGCACGAGTGGTTCGCACTCGGATGGGAGAGACTCGAAATGCCTTCTTTTTAGAGGCGGGACCGATCACGGCGGGTGAGGGTCGGCAGAACGAACTGAAAGCCGAGACTGTGGCCGAGATTCACTCCACGCTCAAAGCTTCCGCTGCTTTTTGGGGAAGCGAGGATTTGCGCCACCCGCTTGGCGTGCGAATGTCGGTGGCGAGGCTCATGGGCGCGCCGTTAGTAAACACCGATATGGCCCCCTTGAACCTAGACCTGAAGCCATCCGTTACCGTGGCAGGCTGGCGGGTTTACGGATTTTCGCGTCAATCAGGAGAAGCGATGCCCGGTTGGAAGCCGACCATGCGCGACCTACCTAAAGGGGGCAAACTTATGATCCTCACCGATTTCACCAAGCAAGAGGCGACGGAATTCGCCGGATCGGTTGGATCGCCATCGATCATTGTCTATAGAACCGGCGGCGACTCTGACGCTGGGGAAGAGGTGAGCCCAGGGAAATGGGTGCTCTCACCGGGAGGCAAATCGAAGAACCTGCTCACGGTTTCGGTGGAACCCTCGGGCAAGGTGAGAGCCGAGTCGACGCTGTTAGACGAGAAAATCATCGATGACGCGATGACCGCTCGTCTCTACCGAATCTACTTAAAGCGGGTTGCCGAGGAAACTCTGCTGAACCGAGTCCCGCGAGAGCAAACCGCCGTTTATGCCGGATCGGAGGCTTGCGTCTCCTGCCATCAAGAGATCTCCGACCACTATCAAACCACGCGTCACGCTTCCGCCTTAGCGACCTTGGAGAAAGATGGTCACGATCGGGATCCTGATTGTGTTTCTTGCCACGTCACGGGCCTGGGCGCCATCAGTGGTTACTGGGATAGAAAGTCTTCGCCAAAGATGGCGAACGTCGGATGCGAGAGCTGCCACGGGCCCTCTCGAGACCACGCGCGCGATCCAAATATTCTCCCCGGTACTCCTTTAGTACTAAAGGGCAAGCCGGAGCCAAAACGCACTCAACCGCTAGAAAGTTGCGTTCAGTGCCATACCCCAAACACGTCTCCAAACTTCCAATCTTTAACCTTTTGGGAAAAGATTCGTCACCCGAAGAGTGGACAAGATGTGGAGAAACCACGAATTTCTCAATGATTCCATTTTGCGAAAAACGTAGAAAATAAGCGATAAACGGCGAAAGAAAACATCACTACGAATGCCAAATCGGCAATTCAGACCCTTGACCCGCCGACCCCTAGGGTTCACAATTCTTAACGGGGAACTGGTCAAGCATTGGGGTTGAAAACAGATCGGTATTCATACGCTGTGGGGGTTGATTCTTCCCAACAAGAAGGTTCAGAAACCCTCTCGGAAGTCCTATTTCACCGATCTACCCCGTCCTTCGCAAATTTTGCGGTTCTCCGATCGAACGTCCAAGCCGTTGAGGCTTGCCTTCTCTTTGCCAATCGAGGGCACGGCTTTGTCGCACTCGGTGGTCCTTCTGGATGGGGCAAAACCCATCTCCTTGATGCCACCGCGTTCCACATGGACCGTTTGCACGGCATTCGCCCCGAAGTGAGAAGCGCCGAGTCGTTCCTTACGCAGGGTGGCCGTTTCGACCAGCCTTCCGCCTTGTTGTTGGACGACTGTCAATTGGTCGCCTCCAGACCGCGACTGAAACTGTCGCTGCGCTACCTTTTGGAGCAGAGAATCCGCACGGGCAAGCCAACTCTTCTGTCATACGCATGCAACGCTTGCGATAGACCAATCACCAATCTGCTTCCGAGCAAGCGCTCGTGGATGGTGGCTCGCATCGAGCCCGCTGAGATCGCCGAGAAGGCTTCTTTGCTCACAAAACTTTCTGCAGCCGAGGACGTGCATCTTTCCGCCGCTCTCACAAAGGTGCTCGCCTCGCGATTACACGGAAACGGTCGGACTCTAGTGGGAGCGCTTCGCCGGTTGCGTCTGGAAAGGAACGACTGGTCGGAGCGAGATTCGACCCTGCGTGCCTGCGGTGTGCTCAATCCGTTCTTTGCCGACAACTCTGCCTGGGACCTCCGACATCGAATCTATCGAGAGGCCGAGCGACGAGCGGGCGAATTTTCCGGACTCAAAATCACCGAGCTCTCCGCCTATACCATGCTCTTCGAGGCCGATCTTAACGAACAGGCAGTGGCTCAGTATCTGGATTGCGCCCCCGCCGAGGCCTACCTGGCAGCTTCGCGCTTTAGAAGAATTCTTGAATCCGACGAGCAGGTGAAACGCCTCACGAAGAAGTTCGTCGAATACGTCATTGACTCGATCACCAGATAGGGAACCGATTCATGCCGTCTGAGAGACCTAACCGCCTTCCAATTGCAAATCCCGTATTACTACGCGGAACGACCGTGAATAAGTACCGATACACTGAACCCAGGGTTTCGACGCCGGGGGGCGCCGTTCATGTTTCTGGGCTTATGTCTCAACAGTTTGTCGGTTATGGTTTTTTGAACGTCTGGGTTAGCCCCGACCATTTAGTGAGCACGGCCACCTATGTTCTAGTGGGTCACGGCTTGCGGGCGATGGGCGTCATCGATACCGATCGAAATCTCATCGGCGTGGTCACCCTCGAATCCTTGGATAGCCACGGTCCGGACGAACCTGTTTCCAACGCGATGCTGGAACCGAGGCTGATTCTTCTTGACGAACCCCGGGCAAGACAAGCCGCAGACCTCTTCGTCAAAAAGAACGTCGACTACGCCCCGCTTCTTAAAGAGGGCAAATACGCGGGCATGGTCACGTCGCATATGCTCCTTGCCGCCCTGCGAACCAGTTTCGATCCGCTTACGGGACTGCCTTGGGCCGATGCGCTGCGCAACTGGGGAATCGAACGCCTGGAAGAAGGAACCGAAATCGCAATCGTCTTCCTGGACCTTAACGATTTCGGCGGGTTCAACAAGAAGTACGGACACGTTGTTGGCGACCAAGTGCTACGCCTCTTCGCTCAGTTCCTTAACGACATGATCGATCCGCAGCAGGACCTTCTTGTCCGCTATGGTGGCGACGAATTTGCCATCGGAACCCTGCGAGACAGCGATCAGGTGCTCGAACTCATGTCCGAACTCCTTTATCAGGGTCAAACCCTTCGTCTTCGAGATGTTCCGGACCCGATCCAGTTTTCGGTGGGCAACTATGGTGGTCGCCGAGCGAAAGAGCGTTTGGACGCACACCACGGAGCGATGCTGGACAACCTCATCAATCTGGCGAGCAAAGACTGCCTGGCAAAGAAACCGTCCGGAACGAAGTCGCACTACGTTTCCAGTTCGGAACTCTTGGTCCCCGAGGCGACCGAATCGGTAAGCACGCCAACAGTCGAATCCCCGGTCGAACCCGCATCGGACCCCGTTGTTCATTCGACCTCGAACGACCTGCAAAACCTCACCGGAATGGCGGTTGTGCAATTGGAATCTGACGGTACCGAGCCAACCCCGGAACGGCCAGAAAGCGAACAGCCCGAAAACGATCAACCGACGAATCAAGCGACAGTGGTGGTTTCCCAGTCGCCCCAGGTCTCGAATCAAGACGGAGAAGAACCCTCCCTCAGGCTGATCGACAACTCCGAAGTTGCGGTTCTGCCTGAAACAAGCGTATCTGTGGGCGAAGACGGCGAACTGCCGAGCGTTTTCGCCGTGCAAACCGACGACTCCCCCAATAGCCTCACCCACGTCGCCCTTCGGCACAATGGAGAAGTCACTTTCGGGGTCGGGCTCCGCATGGGTCGAAGTCTGGAAGACTCCGTTGCCTACGCGACGGTGAAGGCGCTTGAGCGCATCTTCTCAAGCCGACAAATGACGGTTGACTCCGTCCAAGTGGAGCAGGTCGAAGGCGTTGACGCGGTCACCATCTACGCCCGAGCCTCCGATGGCTACACCGAGCGGAAGGTCGTTGCCCAGGCCGAGGTCGAAGGATCGGTGGAAACCACCATCGCCCGAGCCACGATCGCCGCTTTCTTTGCCGAGTAATCGCGGGACATTTCATCGAATGTCCCGTTTGCCGGCGTAGAACTAAGCAATGGCTTTTTCGAACTCTGGCGGATCCGATACTCCGCAAGTGCCCGAGTCTCTGCTGCTGCTTGAAAAGCTGGCAGAGAGCGCACCCAAAGACAACGTGCGCCTGCAGAACCTCATCGCCGGGTTGCGGCAAGCCATCCAAAAAGATCGCCGCGAGGTCGAAAAGGCTCAGGAGTCGCTCAACGAGTACGCCGAAGCCTACGAAAAGCTCACCGCGCCCGCCAACCGACTAGGGCTCTTTCTTCGCAGGCTCGATGCGGGCGATATCGGAGGCTCGGAAGAAGAAGCCCTTAACCTAGAGCTGGTTCTCATCTCGGTGGGTGACACAGAATTCGTTTCGACCGTCGATCCCAAGATCGATCGCTCTGGGCTGGTTCCGGGAGCGAGGGTCCGCGTTAACGACGCCTATTCGGTGGTCGGCATCCTCCCCGCAACCGATCAAGGCATGACCGCAAAGGTCAGCGAGACAATGGAAGACGGTCGGCTGAAGATCGGTGGCGACGCCCCCGGTCAAGGCACGCGATTTGTGTATCGCGCCGAGGCGCTCAAAGAGACCAAGATCAAAGGCGGCGACGAAGTTCGTCTCGATCCTTCCGGTCGATTCGCTCTTGAGCACTTCGGGAGCAAAGAGAGTCGCGACTACTTCCTAGAGGACGTTCCCGAAATTCCTTGGGAGAAGGTCGGTGGGCAAAAAGAAGCCATCGCCCTCATCCGCGAAACCATCGAGCAGCCGCTCCTCTACCCAGAGGTGTTCGAGGCTTACGGCAAAAAGCCGGTGAAAGGCATTCTGCTTTACGGACCTCCCGGTAACGGCAAAACCCTCATCGGCAAAGCCACCGCGCACAACCTCGCTAAGGAATACAGTCAGCGAAAGGGAACGGAAGTGAAGGAATACTTCATGGCGATCTCCGGACCCAAGATTCTGAACATGTGGGTCGGCGAAACCGAGCGGATGGTTCGCGAGATCTTCTCCACCGCCCGCGAGCGTGCCAAAGACGGCTACCTGGTGTTCATCTTCATGGACGAAGCCGAAGCGATTCTGCGCACCCGTAGCAGCGGCCGGTACTTCTCCATGTCCAACACGGTGGTCCCGCAGTTCTGCGCCGAATTGGATGGCCTGCAGTCGTTGGAGAACGTGGTGCTTATTCTCACCAGCAACCGGCCCGATTACATCGACCCGGCGATCCTTCGACCCGGTCGAATCGACCGCAAAGTCAAAGTGATTCGGCCGGACAAGGATGCATCCACGCAGATCGCGGGCATCTATCTGCACGCCGCTTTGCCGCTCGATCCGACCCTGATCGCCAAGTACGAGGGAGAGATCGACTGCGCTCGAAAGGAACTCATCGAAGGGCTTATCGAAAAGCTTTGGGCAAAGACTTCGGAAAACGAATTCCTAAAGGTCTCGCTGCGCACCGGATCGGTGGAAACGCTTTATCGCAAAGACATGATCTCTGGCGCGCTTATCGAGTCCATCGTGGGTCGAGCCAAAGAGAAGGCGATTCGCCGCACCATCGCCGATTCGGTGGAAGGCTCGTCGGCAATCTCCAAGCACGGAATCACGCTAGACGACCTTCTGGAGTCGATGACCGAGGAGTATCGGGAGAACGAAATCTTCCCGAAGTCGGATCAGTTGGAAGACTGGTTGCAACTCCTGGATCTCGAACCAGAGAAGGTTGTTGCGGTTCGCCCCGTGGGACGGAATCGCGGGGAAGAGGTCGTGCGGAAGTCGATCGTCTAGGTAGACCTCATTAGAGGTCCACCCGCAGACTCGCAAGTCGACCGATTGAAAGCAAGCGAGGCAGGACTGGCTCGGTCCTGCCTCGCCCGCGCTCTACCTCTTCGAGTTCGACCGGTAACCCGCTCCCCACAAAAACACCTCTTTCCGGGTCCAGTCGTAAACGCCCTTCATCCCGAGAGCGCGCAACTTTTTCGACCGTTCCACAAAGCGTTGAGCAACTTGAGTTTGCGTACCCGACTCTATACCGATCCTTCGCTCAGCTTGATGTAGACCTAAATACAGCATCGTGAGCATAGTCTCGAACTGCTTAGGTTTTGGCTCCTGCACGCCGAGAGGAAACCACGAATCTGTCCCAAACTGGCCGCATGGGGCGAGGAAGTAGTGCTCCTTGTAACCCCGGATATACCGTACCTTGGCAGACTCCACGGTGAGCTCACGATAGGCGGGGGCGAGAACCTCGTCGACAATGCGCTCAGCCTGCTTTCTGGTTAGATTCAGCGCGATCAATTCTTCGGAAGCCAGAAATGGGACAATTCTTGCCGATTCTCCAGACTCGAGGGCGGCAACGATCTCGTCAGCGGCGGCTGCGGGTGTTGTCGGCGGTTGTTTGAAACTCCACCCCGCGGCAACCAGCGGCGCCATCAGAAGCACCACTCCAATTCTCTTCCCGTTCAAGATCGACTTCAATAACTGTGTTTTCATGGCTTCCAAAGGCATCCCTTGCCTGTACTAAATACTTGGGATGATTTGTGCGATGCCTTGAGGTTAATTGAGAAATTTCCCTCGAAAACGTACGGGAAACAATGACATGGG
>CAZAVC010000051.1:0-9726 GCA_964488265.1 uncultured Fimbriimonas sp. | reverse complement strand
TCGGAATGGCGGTCATTCTTGGATTGAAATTGGTGATGGATCTGATTGGGTACGAAACGGGAGCTGCGCAAGCGCGAAAAACACTCACCCGTCCCTTTACAGCGTTTGTCCTATTGATCTCGTTCTCGCTGATTGGAGCAGAGGCCATCCTCGGTGGTCAGAGCCTGTTAACCTTGGCATCAAGGCTAAACATGGGCGTGCAAACAGCAAACGAGCTTCAGCCTTGGCAGGCGTACTTAATCACGATTTGTATCTCTACAGCCACGCTCCTGTTTTCTGGATTTACGGGTTACCAGAAAGGATTACGGTCGTTGACGACGGACGACGCCGCTCGTGAAGCACATGAACACGCCAAACAACTGTATGACCGCGAGTGTGCTCGGATTGAACAGGAACATGAACGCGACCTGCAAGAATGGCAAGATCGAAAAACCGAGTACGACCAAATCGCAAAGGATCGGCGCGACAGGGTCCAGGAACTGGAGCGCGAAGCACATATCCAACAACTGGAGCGTATGAGAGCAGCCCACGACAGTCGCATGGCCCTGGTAAAGCAGATCAGGGAAAATAGCGACAGGGAGTTGGGTGACCACGTGGACGGCGTTGAAAATGGCGACGAGCGTCGAACAGAATTTGCGTCTATGCGCAAACTTCCGGACTTTCAAGCAATGCTCAAATATATGAGTCTGGTCGATGCTTGTAGTTTGAGAATCGAGGAGCTCGAAAAACGACTTACTGGAGAAATGATTTCAAGGGGGCACCGTCGTGCGGAACTTCTCTAGAAACGTTGTATTGCTGGCCTTAACCATCTCGGGGTGTAGTCAAGCGCCGAATCCATCCTCTGGACAAGTTGGAACGACAGGAGAGAAGGAAAACCTGTGTATCGCGCTCGATACAAGCGGTTCTGCGGAAGCATCGCGCTTGGCATACCTGAAATCCATGCGTTCTCTGGTCGTTGACAGCCGTTTCGCAAATCTCACCCTGTTCAGATTTGACAGTAATCCAGCCGAAATTTATTCAGGCACCGTAATGCCCAACGAAGAAGAGGCAAGTGTCTTCCTTGCAAAGTATGTCAAGTATTCGGCTGGAACAGAAGGTACGAATCTTCTCAAACTACTGAACCTGATCGACAAGCAAGTCAAGCGAACGGCCCGACCAACAGAAATCGTTATTCTCACCGACTGCGGCTTCGAAAACATGCCAAATAAAGAACTTGAAGAGACCAAGCTTCTCGTAAAAACGTGGACGGACAATCCGAAGATAAAGTCGATCGTTGTTAAAGGCGTCGCCGATGGCAATCGCGAAAAGCTACGGGCCCTTTTTGATGCGGCGGCGGACAAGTTCAGCATCGAGTAGCTGAAGCAACAAAACTAACGGTGAGGAGAATCAGGGAAACCGATCAAGTTGAAGTAACCGTCATAAGGAGGATGCACGGTCGAACTTGCCTCCTCCTTTCCCTTCCCCTCGCGCTCCTTGCGACCGCTTCCGCCCAGGCCAAAAAGTCGTGGATTCTGGGTCTGCTTAGCCAACCCAGAGCTGCGGTCGAGAAAACCCTGGGCAAGCCCACCAAGTTCGAAGGTGACAAGGACTACCTAGAAACCTCCTACAACCGAACGGGCTTCAAAGGGGTTCAGGCCGTTTACGAGAAAGGCAAACTCGTTCTCATCGAGGTCGAATTCAACGCCGACCCAGGCTCGTGGCAGAAGGCGTTGCAAGGCGTCGGATTCGACCCAACCGGCGCGGTGATCAAAGATTCCACGCCCATCGATGGGGTGAAGCAGACCGCGCTAGGCAAAGTGAAGTCGTTGCCGAAGGGGTGGGAAACCACGTTCTTCCCGGCTCAGAAGGCAACGGTTGGCGGCAAAGAGTCGGCGATGAATGCGCGCATCTCGTTCTTCCTACCCGTGCCGGGATCAGCAGGGTAAGCCACCTGAAAGCCGTTTTTCTTCGATTTTCCGCACAAAGACTCACACTTTGGGGGGATACATCGTCCAATCTTTACAAGTGCATGGTTGACCCGTCGACCGGGTTTCTATCGCCACCCCAAAAACACCTCTGATAAAGCAACGGCGCTTTTCAATCGGTCAGAGGTTTTTGCGCGTGGAATTTCCTCCGAAGCCGGAACTTCGGATCGTAGAAACCGAGGGTCCAAGGTGTCTTCATGCGCGACCCGTTGCGCGAATCATTGGTGCGTCACCCCTGCACAGAGGCAGGCGTTGTACCAATGGTCCGAGACGGGTGCGGACGGGAGGGTCCGGAAACGCTATGTCAGATGTGAACGGGTCAGATACCAAGGGGTTGCCAGAAGAGTCTAAGCAACAGTTGCAACAGACGGCGGATGAGGATAGAACCATCCGAGTTGAAACCGACCTTGATCGGTACGGTCGCCTCGGCCATAGTCGCCTTGAAATTTACGAAGGCACGGCGCGAACCTTCCAAAAAACCCCCACGGGCGAAGAACTGGTAGAAGAGCATCCAGTCGCCGAGCTCACCAACCCTCGCTTAGAGGACCTGGTCGACGCGACGGCGCTTATTGTTGATCGCAATGGCGGCAGCGTCGAACTGATTCGAGCCACCAACCGCCAAAACCTTGCGCTCGCCAATGCCGAAAAGCGGCTGAAGGCGATGATCGATGGCAAACCCCTTCCGCCTGTCGACGATACCAACCGACTTTGCCCCAAGTGCGGAAGACCGTTGCCGCAGTACAACAACGTCTGCGAAGCGTGCGTCAGCCGAGGCAAAACTCTTCTCAGGCTCTTCGAATACACCAAGCCGTACCGAGGTCGCCTTATTTGGGGAACCCTCCTCAGCGTTGGTGGCATGGTGCTGGAACTACTTCCTCCCTACCTCACCAAGATCCTCATCGACGAGACCCTGGAGAAGAAGGACATCCTGCCGAGGGCAGAGGTGTATGCGCACTTCCTGCAGATCATTTTCATCCTTCTCATCGCGCGATTCATCATCCTCGGCGTTCAAATTGCCCGGGGTCGAAACGTGGCGTTCTTGGGCGCGCGAATCACCATTGCCATCCGCCACAGCCTGTTCGAGAAGCTCCAGCACCTAAGCCTTGGGTTTTACGATAAACGAAACGTCGGCTCGATCATGAGCCGCATGACCAACGACACCGGCGCGCTTTACGATGTCCTTGTCGATGGTATTCCGGTGGTTGTCAACCAAATGGTGTTGCTCATCGGCATCCCAACGGTTCTGCTCTTGATGAACTGGAAGATCGGTCTGTGGGCGCTTATCCCAATCCCCATCGTGGCCCTAGCCGTTAACTACTTCCGAAAGAAAATGAACCGGGTGTGGAGCCGGGTGTGGCACCAGTGGTCGCGAATGAGCTCTGCTCTCAGCGGCGTTCTGCAAGGAACGCGCGTGGTGAAGGCATTTTACGGCGAAGATCGAGAGGTCAGCCGCTTCAACCGTCGCATCAGCGAGCTCAGCCAAGCAGGCTACGTGGCAGAAGCCGGATGGGCCACCTTCTTCCCGCTGGTGCTGTTCGCCATGGGCATGTCCACCATCTTGGTGTGGTTTGTCGGTGGTCGCGGCGTCTTGCAGGGCATCATGACTGTCGGCGAGCTCGTGGCGTTCATCGCCTACGTTCAACGCCTCAACGATCCGTTGATGAACCTGCAGCGCTTGATCGACTGGTCTACGCGGGCGCTCACCGCAGCAGAACGAGTCTTTGAGATTCTCGATACTCCGATCGATATTAAAGACGCGGAAGATGCGGTGGCAATGCCGCAAGTGGATGGCGGCATCAAGTTTGTGGATGTCCACTTCGGTTACGACAAGCTTCGAACCGTTCTTCACGGTGTGGACCTAGAGGTCAAGCCGGGCGAGATGATCGGCATCGTCGGCCATTCCGGCAGCGGCAAAACCACGCTGATCAACATGATCCTGCGCTTCTACGATCCCACCCAGGGGCATATCGAACTCGATGGCGTAGACTTGCGCAAGATCAAGGTCGACGACTTCCGGCGACAGGTCGGAGTTGTTCTTCAAGAGAGCTACCTCTTCCCCGGAACGATCAAAGACAACATCGCCTACGGTCGACCCGATGCCACGCTTCGCGAAGTGATGGAAGCGGCCAAGGCGGCGAACGCTCACGACTTCATCGTGAAGTTCCCCGACGGCTACGACACGTATGTCGGCGAGCGCGGTCAGCGCCTGTCCGGTGGAGAGCGTCAGCGCATCTCCATCGCCCGAGCGATTCTTCACAACCCGAAGGTGCTCATTCTCGACGAAGCAACCGCCAGTGTGGACACCGAAACCGAGCGGATGATCCAAGAGGCCATCGAGAACTTGGTCGAGGGTCGAACCGTTCTCGCCATCGCTCACCGACTCTCGACGCTCAAAAACGCGGATCGTTTGGTGGTTATGGACGAGGGCCGAGTGGCGGAGCTCGGCACTCACGAGGAACTCCTCGCACTGGAAGACGGCATCTACGCCAAGCTGGTCCGCATGCAGTCGGAAGTCAGCAAGATGCAGCAGAACTTCCTGGGGGAGATGCCTGCTGAAGAAGAGCCCGTGACGGCCAGCTAAGTGCCTGGAGCCGAGCAGTGAGCGCGGGGCTTTCGAGTCGAACTCGAAAGCCCCGTACTTTTTGGCGAACCTTTCACGCTCCCTGCGCGTCATACTGGTTGCACTCAGGCAAGTTTCGCCAGGAGTTTCTCATGCTTGCGCACGAACCACGACCGAACTACACGAATCGCTAAATTGCGGTTTCGTATCGTCGTTGTTCTCCTGACCTCTCGCGCAAGAATTTTATGAAAGTTCCAAAAGATCTGTTTGTTCGGATCACCAAGCCCGGCTGTGGCGATCCCACTTTTGCCCTCGTAGAGCATCTGCGAGAGGCGCAACCTAACGCGTATATTCTGGTCACCACCGACTCTGACTTCAACCTAGACGGTTACAGTGAGTCGGGCGGATGCGCCTCTGTGATTCGCACCGATGTGGATTACAAAGTCGATGCGACCTGGATCGACGGGCGTCTCAAACTGCGTCCGACCCAC
The DNA here is from genome assembly GCA_964488265.1 of uncultured Fimbriimonas sp. Classification (GTDB taxonomy): domain Bacteria; phylum Armatimonadota; class Fimbriimonadia; order Fimbriimonadales; family Fimbriimonadaceae; genus Fimbriimonas. The sequence goes on along the minus strand of CAZAVC010000051.1, from coordinate 4,711 downwards.
GCTCTCATTCATGTTGATTGGCGGAATCAGTCGCTGTTCGTGGCCCGTTTTAGCCTGGGTTACGATAGCGTCAACGTGATCGTCGCCGATACCGTTTCGATTGCCGAATCGTTCTTCATCGAAGTGTGTAAGTGGAACGCCAGCACAGATGATTCCGTGCTGGTGTTCAGCAATGGCTACTTCAGTCGAGACGACGAAATGAAGTCTCAGATTGAGTCGGCCTCGCTTGCCGATTTGACGCTGAATGAGGATCAGCGAAGGCAACTGGATGTCGCCATCCTTCGATTCTTCGAAGATAGAGAGACGTTCAAGAAGTACCGCCTTCCTTGGAAGCGCGGAGCAATCCTGTACGGACCTCCCGGCAACGGAAAGACCTTCACGCTGCGAGCCCTGCTTCGGTCTTTGCGAAAACCGTCGCTGGTGGTGCGTTCGTTCGAAGCTGAGGACGATCCCGTTCCGCAGAACATTCGGACCGTGTTCAACAAGGCGCGAGAGATGGCACCGTGCGTGCTGATCCTGGAGGATTTGGATGCCCTAATCCCGAAGGATCACCTTTCCGTTCTTCTGAACGAGATCGATGGTTTGGCAGTGAACGAAGGAATCCTGACGTTGGCAACCACCAACCATCTGGAGAAAATCGACCCCGCACTGGCGCATCGACCGAGCCGCTTCGACCGCAAAATCTACTTCCCTAACCCGGATGAGACCGCGCGGTTCGAATACATGACTCGGCGCACCCAGTTCTGGGAGGAAGGTGTCCGTCCCAGCGAGCAAACGCTTCGCGAGGTCGCGGCTCTTACGCACGACTTCTCGATCGCGTTCTTGCAAGAGATGCTCTCTTCTTCGCTCATGGTCTACCTGCGTGAAGGTGGAGAGATTAGCGAGACGATCTTGGCAGAGGTGAAGACATTGCGAGCGCAAATTCACTCTTCGCCAAACCCTGGGGAATCCGGACTCCCGTCCGGTTCCTCTTTGCTCTAATCGGCTGAAATCAACTCAACCGATTAGAGTGCATCTCCGATTTCTTCAGAATCGGAAGAAGGAAACGACTTCGAAACCCTTCCACAAAGTGAAGTCTTCAAAGACTCGCAAAAGGTAGAAATCGCCTGTTTGCTTATCCACTGCGAATCGGGTGGAAAGATCGAATTCGTAGAAGAAGGCCTGAGTCGAGATATCGTCTAGGAGGTCTCCCTCTGCGGTGTAAACAACAACGTGCGCGGTCGCTTTATCTGCCGCATCAGGGGTCGCCATCACGTAGACGTTCCCGTCAGTTGCGTCAATATCCAGCACCTCTTCCGGGAATGCGGCCATGATCACGGTCTCCGTACCGGTAGCGCTCTGCACGCGAATATCGGTTCCGTTGTAGTAGACGTTGCCAAACCCATCCGCTCCGATGCGCGTCGATTTGCTGTCGAGCGTCGCCGTGAGAATGGTCGAGGTTCCAGACGTTTCGTACCGTCGAATTCGCTTCGTACCCGCTTCATCAGCAAGCACGTAAACTCGACCGTCATCACCTGCGGCGATATCTAGAACGGACCCCTGCAGGTTGTATCGCTTGGCAAAACCAACCCCTCTGTCGGCGCTCCAGAGCTCTGCGGTCGCTCCAATTTGAACCGCAACAAACTGACGCCCATTGCTATTGGTCGCGAGCGCCAGGGGCGTTGCCGTTCCGGTAAAGCTCAAAGCGGGGGTAGAGACCCAAGCCGGAAACTCTCGTTCGGTGGTGTTCCAGATCTGCGTGTTGGTATCGCTCTGAGTTTGGAAGACACTCATGATGTTGGCTGTGGAGTCACCCACGATGTCCACCGCAGTGCGATCATCTGAAGCATCCGAGGCGCCTGCCGTAAGGAAGCTGTTGATCTGGTAGATCGGGTTAAGGGATTCGTAGGCAACGGTTCCGACCGGATCGTCGGATTCCGGCTCGGTGTAGGTAGCGGTCACCGATCCAGTGACCTCTTCGAGAGCCTTTATACGAACTTGTCCACCGGGAAGAGAAACGACTTTCACTCCCGTGGGGGCGGTCCATTGCCATGTTGTATCGTCCACAAGAACCTCAACATTCGCTGCATTGAAGGCCTTGGCACTAAAAACTTTGTTGTCGCCAACGAGAATGGTCGTGGACGGTCCGCTCACCGTGACCGTAGCGACCTGAGAAAGCATCGTCACGGTAAACGAGGTGTTTTGACCCTGAAGTACAGAAAGAGTTGTTGTTCCAGAGGCTTGTACCGTTCCGGTAGCGTCCGCTTGAGGAAAAGCTTCGGCGGTGACGGTGTAGTCACCGATGTCCACCGGGTCGAACACGATTGGAGTCGTGTTCGAACCCGTGGCGGTAGGTCGGTTTACGACCTGTGTGTAGGTTTGATTCGCATTTGAAAGGCGGAGCCGAACGGAGTTCGCTGCCAGCGGAATCAAACGACTCCGCTCTGGCCAAACGAACCGAATTTCAGCTTTACCGCGAGAAAGGGTCGAAGAAGTACCGGAGCCCAGGCGAGACCCTACCCAGCCTCCGCATCCTGCAAGCAGGAGCGTGACGCAAAGTGCGATCAGTAGCCGGACTCCGCTCTTCATTTCGGACTCCTCACTGTTCCGGAAGCGCCACCCGTTGCCGTTGTCACGCTCACTCCGCACACTGCGGTCTTGGTGGTGTCCTGCACAGACCGAGCGGTGATGTTCACCGACCCTGTCGTAGCGGGCATTCGAACCGTTGCCGAGGTCCCGTTGGAAGAGGTGATCGAGGCACCTCCGGTAACCGCCCACGTAACCGTGTTGTCGAGCGATCCGTTCGTTACCGTGGCGGTCACGGTGATCGACTGGTTCACTTGCCTACTAGCGGTCGTCGGGCTCACCGTCACCGAGATGTTCGAGGTCACCGTTGCCGTTGCAGTGTTGGACTTAGATGTATCTTGAACGCTCGTTGCCTTCACCGTAACCGTGCCGGGATAGTTCGGCATCTTTACCCGAGCCGTCGTTCCCGTGGAGCTAACGATGGTGGCACCACCCGTCACTTCCCAAGTCACGTTCGGATTTGTTCCGTTGACGACGGTTGCGGTGTAGTCGACAGTTGCACCCGGCACTGGCGTGGAGTTCAGCGGATCGAGTTGGACGCCGATTTGGTCGTTAACCGCTAGGTTCACTGTTCGCGTTGGACCTGCTCCTGGCTCGATGTACTGGACGTTCACCGAAGTGTTTCCGAGTGCCGATGCGATCACGGAAACCGTGCTGCCCGTAGCAGTAGAGCCTCCCTGAACCGTCACGTTCGAGCCTGCCGTCCATCGAAGTTGGGTGGGATCGACAAGAACAAGGTCGCCTGAAGCGTTCTTAGAGCTGACCGTTAGCGAACTTGGAACGTTCACGGTGAGGTTGGTCGCACCGGAGACATCGAGTTGAGTCACCGTGGAGTCCATCGTGACCGTAAAGTCCGTTGTCTGCCCTTGAAGAATGGTGATGGTCGTTGCACCGGTGGCCTGCGCAATTCCCGATCCATCCGAACCCGGAAATGCCGTTGCCGTAACGGTGTAATCACCTACGACCACATTGCTGAACTGAATCTTTGAAGTGTTGCTTCCAGAAGCAGCATCCCGCGTAACAAGCTGTGTGTAGTTGTTTTCTGCGTTGCTAAGGGTGATCCGAACCGCGTTAGCGGCGAGCGGTATCAAACGGCTTCGCTCGGGCCAGACGATCGTAATTCGTGCGCTGGTGCCGGAGGCAACATTGTTTGAAGATCCACCGCATCCAATGGCGGTGAAGAGTGTGCCGATGACGGCAAGCACCATAAACAGAAGAAGTTTCCAGTGTTTCATTAGCGAATCGTCCCCACCGTATTTCCAAGGCCCGTTGCAACGGTGATGCTTCGGGACGTCGATTTGGTTGGATCATCGACGCTGGTTGCCTGAATCGAGACCGTCCCCGGGGAAGACGGCATCCGAACAGAAACCGAGTTACCGTTGACAATTTCAACGGTGCCTCCAGTAACTGCCCAAGTCACGCGACTATCAATCGCATTAGCGACATTCGCAGTTAGGTTCACAACGGCGTTAACCTGAGCGGTAGTCGTGTTTGGGGTGAGGGAAACCGAGATTGGCGGAAGCACGTTGAGTGTTGCCGTTGCGGTTTTTGATGGGTCGGCGATGGAAGTGGCGATGATCGTCACTGTTCCAGTTGCGGTTCCGAGAACAGAAACGGAACCCGACGTGCTCGTCACGATCGTGCCAGGTCCGGAGATACTCCATTGCACTCCACCCTCAAACCCAACAACGCTAAAGGTTGCCGATCGAGAGGCGTTTCTACTCAAGGTCGCGGGCGAAACAGATTGTAGAGACGAGTTGCCTCCTCCACCGGATCCGCCGCCACCTCCGCATGCGTAGGCTATCGCCAGAATCGCTGCGATTCCAACGTGCATTACCCGCACTTTTGCCATCGGTATTAATAGTTGGCACTTGGCAGATGAACTCTCAGGTTCAACAAGCAGAACGAAAGAACATTCCTTGAATTTGCAAAACGCCGTCGCCCAGGTTCAGATTAGGTGTGTCCAGTTCGTTGCAATTGGCTAGATTGCGCTGAAAAACCTTGCGCCCAAATGCTGTCACAAATCTCTATCCACCCTGCTCCGGCAACGGGGCGCAGCGAGTTATGCTAGCGAATGATGTGGACCCTTCAAGCCGCGATTGCGCTCTCCAGCACGCTCTCTGTCTCTTCGGAAGGCGCGTCGAAT
>CAZAVC010000050.1:0-9823 GCA_964488265.1 uncultured Fimbriimonas sp. | reverse complement strand
CCATGGCAGAAATTCGAGGCGATATGAATCTGAGCGGTGCGAGAGTTGCCGTGGTCGTGAGTCGATGGAATGAGTTGGTCACCAAAGAACTCCTTGCGGGCGCTTTGGATGAACTGACCCGACACGGAGCCGGGGAAATCGAAATCGTTCACGTTCCTGGTACATGGGAAATTCCGGTCGCCGTCAAAGCTCTCATCGCCAAGCATTCCGATCTTGAAGCGGTGGTTGCGCTCGGCTGCATCTTGCAGGGCCAAACTCCGCATGCCAAGTTGTTGGGAGGAGATGTAGGTGGCGCGCTGATGGGGCTTCAAGTCGAATCCGCTTTGCCGATCACCTGGGGAATTCTCACGCCAGACACCCAGGATCAAGCTCTGGACCGCGCCGGGTTGAAATTTGGCAATAAGGGTAGGGAAGCCGCTCTTGCCGCCATTGAAATGGTCGGTGTCCTTCGCAAAATCGGCTAGTCTAGCCTAGGCATGGTCCAGGCACTCACTCCAACCGATTACCTCGTCATGTTCGGCGCCGGGGCCATTGCCTCGGGCGTGAACTCGGTGGCGGGGGGAGGTTCCCTGGTTTCGTATCCAACCCTCACCCTCGGGTTACACGTTCCAGATCGAATCGCCAACGCCACTAATGCCGTCGGACTCTTTCCCGGTTCCTTTGCCGGAGGTGTTGGGTTTCTCAACCAGATCGAGCGCACCAAGCATCACCTTAAGACGCTCTGGTTGCCCACGGTCGTAGGGTCGTTTGTTGGAGCGTGGTTGTTACTTGTCACCGACAATAACACGTTCAAAGCGATCGTTCCATTTTTGATCCTGCTCGCGTCGGTGTTGCTGGCGGTCCAGCCGAAGATCAAGAAAGCGCTCAGCGCGAAAGGTCACCATGCGGTTTTACCGAAATGGGCGGGAGTGCTTTTACAGATACCCGTCGCCATTTACGGAGGGTTCTTTGGGGCGGGGATGGGAATCATGATGCTCGCCACTTTTTCCCTCACCATGGAGGGCGATATCCACGAGCTGAACGCGGTGAAAAACTGGCTAGGTTCTCTGATCAACCTCGCCTGCTCGTTGGTTTTCATCGCCAAGGGGTTGGTGCTCGTGCCTCACGCCTATCCCTTGGTTTTAGGATCGCTGGTGGGTGGCTACGTTGCTTCGCGGGTGTCTCAAAAGGTGAACGCCGACAAACTCCGCACCGCAATCGCGATTTACGGATTTGCGATGACCGCCTACTATCTCTGGCGAACGTTCGGTTAGGTGAAACGCAAAAAAGACCCGCAGATTGCTCTGCGGGTCTTCTTTAGGTCTCGGTGATTGGTGCTTACTGAAGCGATCGGCTCTTAAGGACCATCACTAGGTCGAGGGTTCGATCTTCGTTGTGATAGAAGATCTGAATCTGACCCGTGGTCGGGTCGACTTCGATCCGATCGACAACCGAGTCAAGTCGAGTGGACTTGTAGTCACGTCGAACGGGCGCACCCACCGAAGGGAGCCACCAATCTACGGATTGGACCTCGTCGGTGGACTTGAAGATAAATCCACGAACGGGGCTTTCACCCGCATTCAACCGATCCGAAACGTCCCACTCTTTGTGAGCGGTGTCGGCATAAACCGATCGCCACGCCGTGAACGGGCTGCTGGTGGATTGAACGTTTGTGCTCCCAGTTGCCGCAAGCGAAGTGCTGATGTCGAAGAAGGCGTCTTGGTATTCGGGTGTGTTCAAGAACCGTCGTTGCCCACCGATGTTGGCACCCGCCGCCCAGTTCCCGGGAATCCACGGTCGGCCCGTCGCGTTGAACGTGTCGGTGTGTTGCTCCCGTCGACCAAGAATGGTGACGCTTCCATCTCCCTCCTGACGGACATAAGACTCGGTGTTTTCCACCCAAGTCAGTCCGCCGTTGATGGCGTAAGAAAGCGAGTCGGTCACCTTGAAAACGGGTGTGCCGTTGACGGTTGCCGCAGTGAAGGTTCGAACCATTCGACCCGAAACCGGACCCTGCATCTTGCTCTGAATCTCTTCCGCGTCGTCGAAAACCTCTCGGAGCATGGTGCCCGTCACGTCGTACTCCCAAACGTCTCCAGCTCGGAAGGTGCGAGTGATCGTACCGCCGTCAATGCCAGGTCCAGTGGGGAGGACAACGCGGTTGTCCGGATCGGGGAAGCCGGACGTGATGTCCGTTCCACCACCGCAACCGATGATGATTGCGGCAAACAGGCCGCCAATAAATGCGTTCTTTCGCTTCATCTTAAGCCTCTCCTCCAGTGTCTCCACCAGATCCAGATCCGCCGCCTTGTGAGCAGTCGAAGAATCCGGCGTACTCAACACCCATCATCACGTAGCTGAACGAACCGACCAGTCGACCGTTGGTGAGCTGAACGTTGCCGCCCATCACCATGTTTCCACCCGCCGCGAAACTCGCCACGGCGTTGAGCTTTCCGTTCTTCTGGATGAATCCGGAGATCGAACCACTGCCGGAAGATCGTGCGATGGAGCCGCTCACCGAGCCATCCATAAGGACAACCAAGCTGATGGTTCCACTGTCGCGACCGGCACCGCTGGACCAAGTTCCGCCCCAGTTGCCCTGGTACAGACTCGGCAGGTTGGCGGTATCGCCTGCTCCACCGCAACCGGAAAGCGCGATGAGGCTGAAAAGGGACCCGACTACAAGGGCTCGCTTCATCGAGATCCTCCCTCGTTCTTCTTATCGTTGTTTGGCTTCTTAGCCTTTGGATCTTTGTCGTTCTGCATATCGCTCTCCATGGGGAGAACCTTTTGGCCGGATCGCACCGGACCATCGATGATCTTGGTGGTCACGAAGATGACCAACTCGGTTCGGATTCGCTCCACGTCCGTTCGTCGGAAGAACTGTCCAAGAAGAGGCAGATCTTTCAGAATCGGGAGTCCGGAAAGCGTTCTTCGATCTTGTTGCGTGATCAGGCCGGAGATCGCAATCGTCTCGCCAGACCCGATGGTCAACGTTTGTTGAGCCATTCGTTCGCTGGTTTGCGGCAATCGTCCGCCGAGCTGGGGAACATTTTCGAATCCGCGAAGGAAGCTCACCGAAGGACGCATGTCCATGGTGACGCTGTCCGTACCGATTCTCGGGAAGAGCGAGAGGCGGACGCCGACTCGAACCGTGCCCGTTGTGACGCTCGGACCGTTCTGACCGTTGATGATCGACTCGATGTATCGAATCGCGTCACCGATGAACAGTTCCGATTCCCGTCCATCCATTGCCAAGAGGTTTGGCTTGGCGATGAGGTTGTTCTTGTTCGCGATCGAATCTAGCGAAGCGGTGACATCTCCGGAGAGCGACCGTCCCTCGATACCGATACCAACAGTGTTGTTTGGATTTGATTGCGAGTTGTTTAGTCGCAAGAACTTCACCGCGCCGCCCGTAAGAAGGTTCCAGTCAAGACCAAGGCGGAGGAAGTCTTCCTTGCCTAGTTCCATGACCCGAAGTTCCACGGCGACCTGCTTCGGTGCAACGTCTACGACCTTCAGGTACTCCTGAGCCCGCCGAATCTGGTCTGCGGTGCCTCGAAGCACGAGCTTCATGGGAACACCGACCGTCTCAAAGTCGCTGTACGGCAAGATGATGCCTTGGTCGTCAGACTTGGACGTCTTGGGTGCAAGCTGTTGAGCCATACCGCCTTGACCTTGCTGACCACCCATCATGCCCCCTTGCATCTGGTTCGGACCACCCTGCATACCGGTTCCCGGACCTTGCGGAGCCGGAGCATCGGTACCTCGCTGTTCAGCCTGCATTCGGGTCATCTCCGGCATATAGAGCCGAGGATTTCCTGCCGATGCCGGCGGAATGGTGACCGAGATTCCAGGAATGCTCGAAACAAGCACTTCTCGAACGGCTCGGGGATCGACAAACTGAAGGTCGACCATCTTGAACTCGCTCTCCAGCGCAGCGTCGTGAGCGTCCAGCTGCTCGAGTGATAGCATCACCTGAGCAACTTCATCTTCTCGACCCTTGAGCACGATGGTTTGCTTGCTCAGGCTCTGAGCAGGCGTAGCGAACATCTCGACCGTGCCGACGGTTGTCTTGCCTTGTCCGGCAAGCGCCTGCACGAGGTCGGCGGCTCGACCGCCCTTCACCACGTAGGTCTTAGAAACTGGAACCGTGGTTGTCGGAATCTTGATTCCGAGCGCACCGCAGATCTGTCTGTCTAACTTCTTAACCAGACCTTCTAACTCGTCGATTCGCTTTTGCGAACCAATGAGCACAACATAGGTGTCCTTTGCGTTCTCCGAGCTGGTGACCGCAAGCATGGTTCCGTCGTTCTTAGCGTCGTCGCCGGTTTTGGCATCGCCACCAACGGCTTGCTTCTGAGACACACTCACCCGATCGGAAGGAAGAACGACTTCAAACCGGTCGGCCGCATCTTGAAGAACCGTCTTAAGAATGGTCGCCTTAATTTGGTTGCCTTCACCAGAGTAGATCGGCACCACGCGAGTCTCACTGGGCTCGTCGGCAGTGGAACCACCGACTTGCTTGAAGGTCTCAAGGAAGTCCTCTTTGGTGGTGACGATATAGGTGCGACCCACCTCGCCGAACTTCAAACCTGCCATCGAAGTGATGAGGTTCAGAGCTTGGCGAACGGAGACGTTGTCCAATGCCACCGAAAGCTTGCCTTGAACCTTCGGCGAGGTCACGATGTTGACTCGCGTCTGGAGTGCAAGGGCCTTCAGAATTTGCACGACCTCGGTGTTCACGAAGTCGAGGCTCACCTTGGGACCTGCGAACTCCTGCGGCACAACCGCATTGAGACCGGTGGTATTCGAAGCCGTCATTCCGTAGAACTGCGGCGTCACCGGCGCGGACTTTGGCGGAATTTGTCCCACCACAGCCTCGGCTTGCACCTCAAAACCGTCGCTGGTGCGAATGGTTCTGGTTTGGAAAGGATTGCTTGGCTTGATCCCTTGAACGGCACCCGAGAAGGTTGCCTCGTCCATGGTGCCGAACGAAACCGTCCAACCCGTCGGGCTTTGCTCCAGTTGAGGTTGAGCCGGCTCGCTGAACTCGAACTTTAGAATGGTTCGGTTGCGCCCTGCTTTTCCTTCGCCTGGTGCGGTCGATAGATACTTAAGACCAGACTTCCAAACAGGAACCTTCGAAGGAAGGTTCTCTGAGGATGCTTGAAACTCAAGAATCAATTGTCGACCATCCGCCGAAAGAGTGGCCTTTGGCTTTTTGAGGTTATCGCCTTTCACGACGACCTCAAGCACCGGGCCCACCTTATCGACGGTGATCTCCGTCAACTTAGCATCCGCTAATACCATTCCCGGCATCACGGCTGCGAGAGCCATTAGGCCCCATCTCGATCGATCGTTACTCACTCGTTTCCTCCAACTGGTAGCTCGATTGTCTTGTTATGAAATTGAACGGTCACTTTGCCCTTCTTCACCGAGATCACTTTCGCGTCTCCATCGATTGGGGCACCTGCTTTGACTAAGATTTGGTTGCCTTGGGCATCCTTGAAAACCGCCGCCGACTGTGCGCCGACAATGACGCCCGAAACCGTGTATCCGAACTTGGGTTCTTCCACCGGCATGGGGGCAATGCCGCCATCACGAGGACTTCCAATGTCTCCGGAGGGTGAACCCAGAGGCGGCAAGTTCACGTTCCCTGGAAGTCGCGGGGGACGATAGCCTCCGCCACTCGGCTTTGGCGGCTCTGGAACCGGGTCGGGTTCCTTCGCAGAAAACTTTGCAGGTTGGAACGGATCTCGCTGAGAGAGAGACTTTGAGACCGTTGGGTTCAAAATCACTACCTTGTCCTTGTCGGCTTCCAACTTCTTGGCTGCCTTCTCCGATTCCGTGGGTGCAGGTTCTGGCGTAGGTTCAGGCGCTGATCCCGCTGTGAATTGGAAGACTCCAACTCCCAGCATGACCACGACCAAAAGGCCGATGATCATTGCCTGCTGCTTCTCTTTGGGGACCTTGCTCATGCTCCTGCTCCTGTTTCGCCCGTCGTTTTGGCGTCGCCCGCTTCTTGAGAGAGCGCCGTTTTGGGTGGCTCTTCCTTGAAGGCGTAGGCTTTAAACTCGATCTCCACGTCCAGGTTCGGCGATGCGATCGGCTTGAGAGGATCAACCTTTGGCGAGAGGTTGAGCATCTTGACCGCAACAATCTTCGGGAAGCGATTCATTGCCTGGAGGAATCGCATGACGTTGCCAAACGATCCTCGACCTTTAACGGTGATGATGTGCTCCTCGTAAGCCTTGGGTCGCTTGGAACCACCCTTGTCGCCGGTTGGGGCGACCACGGGTTGCGGACGAACGCCCATTACCGAGATGCCTTCCTTAATACCAACCGTCTCAAGCTCTTTGGCCATGGTTGGGATGTAAGCATTGGCGGGTACGCCTCGCTCCAAGTGTCGGAGTTCGGACTGAAGCGTTGCGAGGGTCTCTTCGATCCCGGCAAGTTCCGTTTCAAGCTCCTTCGGATTGCGCACTTCGGCCTGAAGGGTCCGAATTTGGGCACTCTTCTCCTCGATGCCTTGGTAGGTCATGTAGATCAGACCGGCACCGGCAAGTAACACCAGTACCGAGAACGCATACATGGTTTTCGGCGTCAGATTCATCTTTCGCTTCATGCCTTTGCTCCTTCACCTTCCGCGTTGCGCTTCTTCTCGGCGGTGCCGACGATCTCGCCGCCAACCTCGAATTCCACGGCCGTGGTTGCTTCAAGAACTTTCTCTTGCGAATACTTCATGGACACTGCTTCCAGGTCTTTGGCATTCTGGGTTCGAAGCGTGAATTCGGCCATCTCCGCTTGCGTCTTTGCGAGACCAATGATGGAGAGACCAATCGGCTTCTCGGGATCACCCGCTTGGGCACGCAACGAAGTAAGCCACACGTTGGCGGGAGTATTGGTCGCGAGATGCTTCATGATCCGCCCCCAGCGTCCGGTGAGGTCACGAGCGTCCGTAAGAGTCTTCAGCCTGGGCTCAAGATCGGACTTCTGCGACTGCATTTCCGCGATCTTGTCCACCATTGGCTTCTGCTTTTTAATCTCTTCGCGCAGCTCGTTTTCTTGACCACCAATGTTGTTAGCCTGAATAAGTATTAGACAGTAAGTGGCGGCGACAATGGCACCTGTCCCAGCAAAAACCATCTTGCTGACCCGAAGAGCCTGAGCGGCTTTCCTTTCAGCGATGATCCTCGATTCAATAAGGTTGATCAATGGCATAGGAACTCTCCGTTAGGCCGCCTTCACGTACGCCCGCATACCGAGTCCGGCAGCGACGGTGAGGTCGAGTCCAGCGTCCTCTCGGACTCCGGAATGAGAGACAACTGGGTTGGAATACACGCCACCCGCTTCGCAAGTGATGCCAAGCTTGGCGGTGAAATACTGCGCCACTCCCTTCATCTGAGCGCCACCGCCGGAGAGAATCACCATCTCAACGGGTCGAGCGTTCGGATCGTTTTGCGATTGGGATTGGAAATAGGTGAGTGAGCGTCGAACCTCTCGGATCAAGTCATCCAGATGAGGCTGGATCACTCGTAGGGGGGGATTTTCGTTTGCGCCTGCACCGAGGAGGTCGCTGAGATCCAACACCGTCTTGCCTGCTTCGGCATCGGCGGTTTCAAGACCAAAGGTTCCCATCAGCGCGTCGGTAAAGCTGTTTCCGCCGTATGGAATGGTTCGCTGCATGCTGTAAACGCCGCCACTGACCACCGCTACCTTCGTGGTCGCGGCACCGATATCGACAAGAGCGATCGCGCGATCGACGTAATCTCGACTCGGGTCGGTCTCGACCATGGATCGGTACATGGCGAAGGGCTCTAGCTCCACAACCTCCACGTGCAAGCCCGCATGGTAGCAAGCCTCTAAACGACTGTTGACGGAATCTTTTGGAGCCGCGACAAGAAGAACGTTCATCTCGGCGTCGCTCAGCGGACCAATGATCTCGGCTTCGCAGAAGGAGTCCTCAACCGAGCCCGGCAAGTACCGAGCCGCTTCGAACTTCACCGAATCGCGGAGCATTGCCGGCGATAGTTTGGGGAAGGGCACGGTTCTTACGAACACGGCTCCACCTGCTGCCGCAATGATTGCTTCGTGGGCGCCGATGTGGGCTTCCTTTAGCGCGGCTTTGATGGCGAAGCCAACAACCTTCGGCTCCATGATGATCCCATCCTTGATGGAATCCACCGGAGTGGCGAAAGTAGCCGTCTTTGCGACCTTGTAGCCCGCAGAGGTTTTCTCCACCTGCGCAACCTTTATTGAGTGGTGGCCGATATCGACCCCAACGTAGTTCTTCTTCTTGATAGCCATTAGGCCCCTCTCCCTCTTAGGCGATGATCAGAAACGTCTTCACCCTCTTCGGATTCGACGGTGCTCTGAAGCGCCAGCCATTCATCTAAGCCAGACTTAGAAAATCTCCATTTGCCATCCAAAAGGAAGGCGGGAACTTTACGATCCGAGGCGAGCTGCTCCAACTTGGCGGGCGTAACCCGCAGGTATGCGGCTGCTTCGCGAATCGTAAGAACGCTTCGCTGCGAATGAGTCATCGCAGAAAGAAGCAAATGCAACTGCTCCGGACCCAAGAACAACTCCACACGGACCATGGTGGTGTTGGTGGGCGAAGGAGTAGAGGGCGTCTGAGGCTCCTCGACTTCTTCCACAGGGCCACCTGCCACTACAGTGCCACCTTTCTTTCGGATCGCCTTCTTAGGCGTGAACTCCTCCAATGGGAACTCCTCCAGCGGGGAAGCATCTGCTTGGGGTGTTGGAATAGCGTCTACTGCGGCCGCGATCTCCGGCTTCTCCACAAAGGCGTGCGCTTCAGAAGGAAGCACCGTGAATTGCGGAGTGACGGTTACATGCTCGGCGCGCATGGCCGCTTTTCGGAGCGCGTCGGCAAGGTTCATGCAGCCTCCCCTTTCACATCGCAGACCATGGAGTGCACCATGAATCCGTCGATGATCTTGGCTCGCTGGCTGAAACCGATCATAAGAGCGTTGTCTGCGAACTGGCTGATGAGTCGCGGATACCCTTCGCTCGCCTTGTGGATCTCAAAGACGGCATCCGGAGTAAACGGACTGCTTTCGCCCTGATATCCCGCCACGCGCAATCGATGCAGAATCAGTTCGCCCGTTTCTTGCACATTCAGTGGCTTCAAGGTCACACGAATCGCCAAGCGTTGGTCCAACGCGGGGACCTTTTGAAGCTTGGGAATCAGTTCGTTTTGGCCCAACAAGATGAGAGAGCAAAGGAAGGAATCGTTGAGCTGACAGTTGAGAATGAGTCGAATCTCTTCAAAGGTCTGAGTCGACTTGATGAGGTGAGCCTCGTCGATCATCAGAATGACGCGCTGACCGTTGTTGTGCAGATCAATGAGCGTCTTGTGAAGCTGATGAACCAACTGAAGCCGGTTCTTGCTTGGATTCTCCTCTCCAAGTTGAATGAGGATCTCCTGCAAAAACTGAACGGGCGTAAGAATGGGGTTGAAGATCAAAACCACTCGATCGCGCGTGTAGTCGAACAACTCCAGCAGCTTTCGGCTGATCGTGGTTTTTCCAAGTCCGATATCGCCTGCCAAGAACGCCGCACCCTTGTTGCGACTCATGGCGTAGTGCAGCATCATCAGGGCATCTTCGTGCCCTCGGCTCATGTATAGGAATCTCGGGTCTGGGGTCAGACTGAATGCCGGTTCGTTCAATCCCCAATAGGGTTCGTACATATCGCTTTGCTCTCCAATGGGCGGGCCCGTAAAAATCCTTGGATGGCAGGGCGACAAAACTCAGGTAGATATGCAGGGTTTTTCAAGCAATTCTTACGAAGTTGCTTTAGCGTTTGCTCTTAACCA
>CAZAVC010000049.1:0-9883 GCA_964488265.1 uncultured Fimbriimonas sp. | reverse complement strand
TATGTGAACGACGCCTTCGGCGCCGCCCACAGGGCCCACGCCTCCACCGAAGGCGAGCCAGAAAGGATTCGAACATTCCCTTTCTAGACCGATCCGTAAACAAGGGAAAGAGAAGATGAGCACGGCAACCATAACCAACCAAACGTCTTTCAAACTGGAAGAAAAGGATCTGCGGAGATTCAATTCTCTCATGGAAGAGACCTACAAGAAGGTTTACAACATGGCTTATCGCCTGAGCGGAAGCCGCCCAGACGCGGAAGATCTGACCCAAGAGGCCTACTACCGCGCATATAGATCGTTCGGTGACTATGAAGGCGACCGACCGTTCGAAAATTGGATCTTTCGAATCGTCACTCGGCTTTATCTGGACCTTCTCCGAAATCGTCGACGGCGTGTATCGATCGTCTCGTACGACAACTCGCTTCCTTCCGATCTTGGCTCGGACGCTATCCGATTTGAGGTTGCAGACGATCGCCCGAATCCGGAAGAGGAACTGCTGTTCGGAGAGTTCTCCGACGAAATGGTGAAGGCGCTCAGTTCGCTGACAGAAGAGCAGCGAGAACTCATTCGAATGGCCGACGTCGAACAGATTCCTTACAACGAAATTGCGGAGAAGCTCGGACGACCGGTGGGAACCATCCGATCACGCTTGCACCGAACGCATAAGCAACTGCGACGCGAAATCGAAACCATTCGACTTCGTGAACAGAATCTACGCGAGCCGGTCCGAGCCTAAACGGTCCCCGTTGCCGAAAGCTTTTCTGAAGACCCTTCTGCCCGCAAGAATTGCGTGGAAGCAGATGGGTCTTTTCCATTTACAACCCCCTGGTTGCACCGAATCTCCAATCTAGGGTATTTTCTTTAGGTTGAGTGCGCCTCAACGTGTTGACCGTTGATAGGAGCCCTTTCACTTTGAAATGGGACGGTTCCTCTGAGCGGTGAGCGCATGGGTGTGCACTTGACGACTTATCGTATCGGAGCTTTAACGAAACGCAATGCCACTAGATCCTAACATCAAGCAGAAGACGATCTCGGATTACGCCACCGCAGAGGGCGACACGGGGTCTCCTGAGGTGCAGATCGCTATTCTTCAGGCTCGAATCCTGCAGATCACCGATCACCTGAAGACTCACAAGAAAGACTTTCACAGTCGCCGAGGTCTCCTTATGCTCGTCGGTAAGCGCCGACGACTTGAGGGATATCTGCGAAACAAGGATGTTGTCAAGTACCGCGAACTCATCGCGAGACTGGGCATTCGCGAAGTCAAGCCTCGATAAGACTCGGAGAAAAATAGAAAATTGATACACACCCATGAATTTGAGGTGGGAGGCAAGTCCTTCTACCTCGAGTCGGGTCGCGTGGCGAAACAAGCGGGTGGTGCCGTTCTCCTCGGAATGGGAGAAACCATCGTGCTTGGCACAGCGACTATGTCTGAAAATGCCCGAGAAGGCATCGACTTCCTACCCCTCGTCTGCGATTACGAAGAGCGCAAATATGCTGTTGGGAAAATTCCCGGCGGCTACATTAAGCGAGGCGGCCGACCGAGCGAGAAAGCAACCCTCGTCAGCCGATTGATGGATCGCCCGATCCGACCCCTCTTCCCCAAAGGTCTGCGAAACGACGTCCAAGTCATCGCGCTTCCCTTTGCCGTAGAGCAAGACTGCCCGCCCGACGTACTTGCGGTTTGCGCCGCCGGTGCCGCTTTGGCTGTCAGTGACCTTCCGTTCAAGACCCCGATCGCTTGCGTTCGCGTTGGTCGAATCGACGGAGAGTTCATTCTCTTCCCCACCAATGATCAGATCAAGGCGTCTGACCTGGATCTCATTGTCGCCGGACACAAAGACGCCATTTCGATGGTTGAAGCCGGTGCCAACGAGGTTTCGGAAGAGGTGATGGCGAAGGCGCTCAAGTTTGGCCATGACGCCATTCGAGAGATAGCCCTCGAGTTCGAAAAGTTTGCGAAGATCGCAGGCAAGCCCGTTCGCGAAGTCAAGCTGAAAACCCTCGATGAGGGCGTTAAGAAGGCTATCGAGAAGAAGTTCGGCAAAGAAATCGAGAAGACTCTGCTCGGTTCCAAAGACAAAGCCATGCGCGAGAGCGCACTGGACGATCTCATCAAAGAGATCGCTTCCAAGATGGCCGAGGACTACGCCGACCAGCCTGAGCTCATCGGTCAGCTCCGAGAAGCCGCCGACGCTGTCGTAAAGGGCACCGTTCGAAAGCTGATTCTTGAGAAGGACAAGCGACCGGACGGTCGAGGTCTCACCGACCTTCGATCTCTCGAAGCAGTTGCCGGTCTTCTTCCGCGAGTTCACGGTTCGGGTCTTTTCACCCGTGGTCAAACTCAGGTCATGACCGTCGTCACCCTTGGTCTCCCCGGAGACGCACAGGAGCTCGACGGTTTGGAAGACATGCCCGCCAAGCGATACATGCACTTCTACAACTTCCCGCCGTACTCGGTGGGTGAAGTGCGACCTCTCCGAGGCCCAGGCCGACGAGAAGTCGGTCACGGTGCGCTTGCCGAACGAGCATTGCTCCCGGTCATCCCGAACGATCCCGACTTCCCCTACACCTTGCTTTTGATCTCCGAAGTGCTTGAATCCAACGGCTCCACGTCGATGGCTTCTGTCTGCGGTTCCACCCTCGCCCTGATGGACGCGGGTATCAAGATCAAGGCTCCGGTGGCAGGCATCGCCATGGGTCTCATGTCCGACGGTAAGGTCTTTAAGGTCCTTACCGACATCATCGGAATGGAAGACTTCTGCGGTGACATGGACTTCAAGGTTGCCGGTACCCGAGACGGTATCACGGCTCTCCAACTCGACACGAAGCTCGACGGTATTCCCGACGATGTCCTCGCCCGAGCCCTGAGCCAGGCAAAGGACGCCCGATTCGCAATCCTCGATGTCATCGAGGGTGAGATCGATACTCCTCGAGAGACGGTTGCCGAAACGGCTCCTCAGGTCACGACCATCAACATCAATCCCGAAAAGATTGGTGCGGTCATCGGACCAGGCGGTTCGGTCATCAAGAAGCTCACTGCCGAAACCGGAACGTCCATCGACATTCAGCAAGACGGTCGAATCCTCATCGGTGCCAACAATGGAGTTGCGGTTCGCAACGCCATTGACCGAATCCGAGAGCTCACCGGCGACATTGAAGTCGGTACTCAGTTCACGGGTCGAGTCAGCCGACTCATGGGTCGCGGCGCGCTGGTAGAGATCACCCCGAACAAGGAGGGAATGATTCCTACCGACCAGATCGTCAATCGAAAGATTGAACGACCTGACGACGTCCTTCGCGTTGGCGACGAGATCACCGTTAAGGTGTTCGAAGTCGACTCGATGGGCCGAATCAACCTGAGTGCTTTGGGACTTCCCCAAACGCTTGAGCGACTCCAAGACGATTTCGACGGAGAGCCTCTGCCACGCGTAGAGTCTAACTTCGGCGATCGAGATCGTGGTGGACGCGGCGGAGACCGAGGCGGTCGCGGTGGCGATCGTGGCGGCGACCGCGGTGGTCGAGGCGGAGATCGCGGTGGCGATCGAGACGGAGGCGCACGCTTCCGAACCCGACGCTAAGAAAGCTCTGCAAAACAAAATCGGGTGGTTGTTCTTTGAGCAACCACCCGATTTTTTGTTGGTACCGTTCTGCGGGTTCATCCAGACAGACTTATCTCGAACCGTCTGCGCCAATAGTCTTTAGAAATTCCTTCGCCTCGTCGAGGTCAGAATTGGCTGCCTTTTTCACCCAAGATATACCTTCTTTCTCGTTCTTGTCTACTCCAATACCGCGATAGAGGCAGACACCGTAGTTGAGCATCGCAGTAGGTTCATTCATCAATGCTGCTTTTTTAAAGAGTCGCACGGCCTCTTCCTTTGATTCACCCACCCCTTTTCCGTGCAGATACAACTCGCCAAGAAGAGTGATCGCACATGGTTCGTCAAGTTCGGCACCACGCTTATACCAAAGATACGCAGACTCGAGATTCTCATCTACGTAGATCCCATGCTCGTACATGTAACCAACTCTAAAGAAGGCCTTTTCATATTCAAGTTCCGAGGCTCGGAGCAAGAGTGCGAAAGCTTGTCCTAGATACTTCTCACCTTCTTCGTCTCGAAGAAGGAACTCAGCAACCCAGAACATGCACTCACCGCTTCCAAGCTGGGCACCTTTCCGATAATAACGCAAAGCCTCCTGATGGTCTGCCTTGCATCCGGCACCGACTTCGGTCATGTGGGCCACGTTGACGACACCTTTGACCTGGTCGGCGTCTGCCGCAAGTTTATAGAGGCGGTAGCTCTCGACGAGGTCCTCGGGCACTCCAAGCCCGTACTTCAACTGATGGGCTAGCTGTAGAACACCGTCAAAGTCACCCGATGCGGCTGCAATCCGATTCCACTTTAGTGCCACGCCATAATCTGCTGGAAAATCGCGCCCTGTGAGATAGATATTTCCCATCCAGGATTGAGCGGCGGGGTGACCGCGTTCCGCAGCTTTTTGAAACCATTCCAATGCTTTCTTAACATTTGCAGAGGTACCAACGCCCATGTAATGCGCCCACCCAAGACGCTCCATTCCATAGATGTCTCCAGCCTCGGCAGCCTTTTCAAAACATTCATAACCGAACGTTTGGTCCGATTTGCTTTCAGAGTTGGTGTAGCCTTCGCCGAGCTCAACCATCGCGTGGGTATCTCCGTTGTTCGCGTCTCGGCGCAGGTCGGCGAAAACCCTTTTTTTCATCTGATCCGCCTTCTCAGGATCCTTGACGGTCCCTTCGCCGGTAACGAAACTGAGCGAAAGCCAGTAGGATCCAACGCTATCCCGAGCATCGGCGGCTTTCTTGAACCAGTGAAAGGCAACCTCGTACCTGGGTTTGCAATCGCGAGGTCTGCGCTCAATCAAGCCCAT
The DNA here is from genome assembly GCA_964488265.1 of uncultured Fimbriimonas sp. Taxonomy (GTDB): domain Bacteria; phylum Armatimonadota; class Fimbriimonadia; order Fimbriimonadales; family Fimbriimonadaceae; genus Fimbriimonas. The sequence goes on along the minus strand of CAZAVC010000049.1, from coordinate 4,972 downwards.
CCAAGTCATCGACCTGGCGTCGCCCATCTTGATCGCCTCTTCAAACGCAGCCCTAGCTTTGGCTTCTTCGCCCTTGTAGTAAAACTCGATGCCCGCTTTTCTCTTTGCCTCCGCCAACAGAGGTGCAGGGGCTGGGCCCCGCCCAGATTGCATCGGCAAAGACGATCGGAAAAATGAACCCGCCCTGGCGGCACCTGCAACGGAGCCGTTTATCTGAGACGCGAGTACTACTGCTAGCGAAAAGACCGACAACGCCATGACTCAATTCCTTTGAGTCATGATACGAGCATTTCGGTTACTTTAATTTTCGTTAACTGGAAATAGGGATCCGTATTGTCTGGACGACGATAAAGAAATGGGAAGCAGGGCCCGCTAAATCCGACGTTCCACGCGTAACTCGATACTTCCCAGCCGAATCACATCGCCCGGACCCAGGAGCGTGCGCATGTTCACCCCGAGCTTAATGTCGTTGATCTTGGTGCCGTTGGTGCTACCCGTATCGGTGACGTAAACCGAATCCTCGGTGAGTTCAATGATTCCGTGTCGACCCGAAACGTACGGATCCACAATGGCAACATCGTTTTCAGGCTTCCGACCAAAGACGTTCTCGCCCATCCTCAAGGGCCAAGACTGATCGTTGCCGACCAACTTAGCGGGGGCATCGTCCACCGTCGGAGTCGCACTGATAGCGGCGGTGCGATTACCTCCAAAGGTCTGCGTCTTGTTTCCACCGACTCCGCCAGGGACCTCGTAGGCGGCTTCGAATCCGCCAAAGCTGATTTTTGTCGCCGGTTCCAGCGCCACGCGCTCGCCAGGAGCTAGTTTGCGGTCCCCGACCTTCGTGCCGTTGGTCGAACCCAAATCTTCCAAGTAGGCGACGCCATCCTCCAATGTAATTTGAGCGTGACGACGGCTGACTTTGCCATCGACAAACGCGATATCCCCTTCTCTGCCAATAACCGTCACACCCGGACGCAAAGGATGCTCCCTGCCGGAAGAATCCAGCAAGAACGGCAGCTGAACGGCTGGGGCTCCAAATGCATCGTCTGGAAGGGCCCGATCAAAAATGAGCCCGCACTCCACGCAAAAGATGACTCCGCCGGGGTTAAACGTCTTGCAGATCGGACACTGAACAGGCTTGATCGTCTGAGTAAGGTTCAGCGAGGGCATGTTGCCCATCACCGTTTTGTTTGGATCAGCCACAGGCGCGGCGCCCATCACGGTCCGGTTGGGATCTGCGGAAAGCATCTGTGTGCGATTTGAGTCCATATGTTTCTTCACCCTAACGACGGGATTCGCGCCTAAAAGAATTCACCCGTTCCCACTTATTCATCGGCGATAAAGCCCAGTTTCTGTCGAAGCTCTGCTTCGTTCCCATCGATTCGGAAGATCTTCTCTCGTCCCGAATCACCTCGGACGAGTGCGAGCGAACTTTTGGAGATGCCCAAGTGCTTGGCAAGGAGGGCAACAATCGCTTCATTAGCCTCTCCATCCACGGGTGGGGCCGTCGTGTATGCATGAACCGCGCCGTCCTTTACCAACAGCGCATTTCGACTTGCCCTTGGATGGGCCCGAACCGTGAGATCAAAGGTTGCCAAAGGATTACGAGCCGCCTAACTTCTTCTTGGCACGCTCGATGTTCGCCTTTGCCGGAAGATCGTCTGGGTAAACCTTCAGCTGCATCTCCCAAACCCGAATGGCGTCCTCGATTTTTCCGAGGCGCTCATAGGCCTTTGCGCAGGTGCGGAAGCTGTTGGCATCTGGAGCGGGCTTCATGGTCAGCGTCGGTTCCAGAAGGGTAACCACCTTGTCGTATTGCTTCTTCTGGTTGTAGAGGAACGCAAGCGGATATCGGACGTTGGGATCTTTCGGGTCTACCTTGATGAACTTTTCGTAGACCTCAATCGCCTCCTCGGTCTCCTTCACGTTCTCCAGCATCCACCCCAGGTCGGTGGCCATCTCGTAATCCTTTGGCGAAAGGTGCCAGCGAGCGCGCAACAGCGAAATGATCCGAGGAAACTCGCCATTGTCGAACCAAACGTCCACTTGGCGCACAAGCCGAAGGTCGACATGCTCCCAAACTCTATCGACAACCTGCTCGTCGTTGAGGACGATAGGGGGTTCCGACTTTTGCGCGGATGCCATAGACGCACCTAAGGCGAGCGCGCCAAGGACACATACCGTTGCGGAAGTTCGAATCAATCGGAACATTATTTTCACTATACGCTCCTCCGCAGATCTACTGGGAGGAGCGCGTCTCTACGTATGATATTCGGCGTTGATGCGGACGTATCCGTACCCAAAATCGCAGGTGTAGTAAATCGCCTCGTTGCCGCTATCGCCGAAAGACAAATCGATCACGATATGTTCGCATTCAAGTTCAGCGGAGACCTTTGCCGCGTCGAACTGGGCAGGCTCCCCATTGGCGAAAATAAGGTGCTCGACGCCGGACTTCCCCTTCAACGTGAGACGAGCTGAAGATACGTCGACTTTTGCACCGGATCGCCCTGCCGCCGCGACAATTCGTCCCCAGTTAGGGTCGTTGCCGAACATTGCTGTCTTCACCAGTGGCGACTCCGCAATGGTCTTAGCGACCAACTTTGGATCAGAAGAGCCCGAAACTCGAACCTCCACCAGCTTTGTGGCACCCTCGCCATCTCTCGCCACCTGTTTGGCTAAGTCCAGCGCGACGGCGTTCACCAGTCTTTGAAACTGATCCTGAGTTGGTTTGACGCCCGACTCACCGCTCGCCATCAACGCCACCATATCGTTGGTAGAGGTGTCTCCATCAACGGTCAGACGGTTAAAAGATTGGTCTGCGGCTGTTCTTAAGACAGGATAGATGTCCTCTTCCGGAGCCTTGAAGTCGGTGAGTATGTAGGCAAGCATGGTCGCCATGTTGGGGGCGATCATCCCCGAGCCCTTGGCGAAGCCGACGACGGTCGGCGCGTCTTTCGGAGCTTGGCCCGCCTCTCTGGGCGATGCCAATCGAACCGTGTCGCCTTCCAGCCAAGCCACAGCCCATTTCTCCACCAAGTCGGTGGTGAGGATGGCCTCCATGAAAGCCTTTGCGTCCGACCCTAACGCCTGAGAGGCGCCAACGATGCCCCGCTCCACCTTTTGCATGTCGAGCTTTTGGCCAATCACACCTGTAGAGCAGACCAAGATAGGACCTGAGATCTGTCCGTGCAAGGCGGCAAGGTCCACCATTCGGCGAGCGTCGCGAAAGCCTTGCTCACCTGTCGCACAGTTCGCGTTTCCACTGTTGACCACTACCGCCTGGGCAAGACCGGAATTCTTTCCGCCGAGCTGTTCCAGCGTGACTTCAATAGGAGCGGCCCGAAACTGGTTTTGGGTGACAACGATTGCCGTCGGTACAGGATTGTCCGCAACAATGAGCCCGACGTCTTTTCGCTTATTCTTGAGCCCGCACTGGAAGCCCGCGACTCGAAAACCCTTCGGAATCATGGCCATACCCCATGTCGAGAAAGACCTAGCGTCTCTTCCCAACCAAGCATCAGGTTCATGTTTTGAATCGCCTGTCCCGAAGCTCCCTTCACCAAGTTATCGATGGCCGACGAGATCACGGCGTATCCGGTGTTCTCGTCGTAGGCGGGATAGATGTCGCACCTGTTTGAGCCTAGAACCTGCTTGGTAGATGGCGGAGCGGTGACCACTCGAACGAACGGATAATCGTTGGCAAATGCCTGGAAGGCGTGCTTCACCGCACTGAGACCCACGCCCGGTTTCAACGGTACGTGAACCGTCGCCTCGATCCCCCTTGGCTGAGGAATCAGGTGCGGCGTGAACCGCACTCGACCACCAAAAGACTGCTCGATCTCGGGGACGTGGCGGTGCCCGGTCGCGGCATAGGCTCTAAAGTCGCCGGATATCTCCGTAAAGAGATAGGCCGTCTCGGCCTTCCCTCTCCCGGCTCCGGAAACACCGCTCTTTGCGTCGATCACCGGAATTGCATTCTCCGCAAGTAACTCGCCCTGCATCAACGGGGCAAGAGCCAACATGGTCGCCGTTGGGTAACAGCCAGGATTCGCCACGATATTCGCGTTGCGCAACCGATGTCGATCTACCAGTTCCGGAATGGAGTAGAGGACTCGGAGCGGAGTGACTGAATCGTGATGCCAGCCAAACGCCATGGCGCTCTCTTCCGAAAGGATGGGATGGGGGCGACCGTACACACGCTCATACAGCCCGATATCAGTCAGGCGGAAATCAGCGCTCAGGTCAATCACCCGAATTCCCCGTTCGACAAGAGTTCTTGCCAAGTTTCCAGCCAGACCTGCCTCTAGGCAAAGAAAGACTACATTGGCTTGAGTGATCCCCGGATCGAATTCGGTGATCATCATCTCGGTGTCCAGCCAGGGGCAAACGTCGTTAAGACGGCGCCCGGCGGTACGGTGTCCAGTCACTTCGATCACTTCTGCCAGCGGATGATTGGCTAGCAGTCGAAACAACTCGGCTCCGGTGTATCCCGAAGCTCCAACAATGGACACCTTAATGATTTCTTTCACCGAGCCCTCAAGATACCTTTCGGAACCATCGGTGAACCTGAACATCGGAGGGACTATCGCAATACCCCTTGACGGTATTCCTCGAAATTCCTTTTGCCACTTCGTCCCTCTTTTAACCACAAAGGGCAATGTTAAGGAACCGACGACACATCAGATGGCATTGAGATATTATGTGAGTGAGATGAAAATGTTCTGGACCCTTGCGGTCGCTGCCATCGCTTGTGGCGCTTTCGCCCAAGCCACTGCTGAGAAGAAAGAGTGCTGCCAGTCCAAGGCTGTGAAGGTTTCCACGAAGGTTCAAGCCAAGGAATCTTGCTGCCAAGAGAAGGCTGCCAAGGCCGTCAAGGTCTCCACCAAGGTTCAAGAGAAGGAAGCTTGTGCAACCCCCGGCGCCAAGGCCGAGTGCTGCAACACCGCAGGCAAGCCTGCATTCTTCAAAGTCT
>CAZAVC010000048.1:0-9940 GCA_964488265.1 uncultured Fimbriimonas sp. | reverse complement strand
GCAATGGGAATCTTCATCACAAGTTCACACCGAGGTCCGGGCGGTATTCTCACAATCACCTTGGAACCGATCCAATCTCAGATCAACATCAACGACGATGAATTCCGAGCCAACCGCGCCGCCTTTGAGCCGCAGTTGCAGGAGTTCCGAGCGAGAACGGCCAAAGCTCTCGAAGGAGGCGGTAGAGCCGCCGTGGAAAAGCACCGTTCAAGAGGAAAGCTCCTCGCTCGCGAGCGAGTTGAGCGACTTCTCGACCCGGGTAGTCCCTTCCTGGAGTTCAGTTTACTTGCCGCATCCGGAATGTACGGAGATGAAGCTCCGAGTGCGGGCATCGTGACGGGCATCGGTCGCATTCAAGGAAAAGAGTGCGTGGTCGTCGCCAACGACGCAACCGTCAAGGGCGGAACCTACTTTCCGATCACGGTCAAAAAGCACCTTCGAGCCCAAGAAATCGCACTGGAAAATCATCTTCCGTGCATTTACCTCGTGGATTCCGGCGGGGCATTTCTTCCCTTGCAAGCCGAGGTTTTCCCCGACCGAGATCACTTTGGTCGCATCTTCTACAACCAGGCCCAACTGAGTGCGAAGGGTATTCCTCAGATTGCTGCCGTTTTAGGTTCTTGCACCGCCGGAGGCGCCTACGTTCCGGCGATGTCGGATGAATCGATCATCGTTAAGAATCAGGGCACTATCTTCTTGGGTGGTCCACCGCTTGTAAAAGCAGCCACGGGCGAGGAGGTCTCCACTGAAGATCTCGGCGGGGGAGATGTTCACACCCGGCTATCGGGCGTTGCCGACCACTTGGCAGAAGACGACGAACATGCTCTGGAAATCGTGCGGAGCATCGCCGAAAGCATCCCGAATCGAAGGCGCACTTCTCCGCATTTCGAAGCTCCGGTCGAGCCCCATTTCCCCGCAGAAGATCTGTACTCCCTCGTCCCTTCGGACACGAAGCACCCGATGAAGATGCGCGAAGTCCTGGCGAGATTGCTCGACGGGTCGAAGATGCACGAGTTCAAAGCACGCTACGGCACGACCCTCATTTGCGGATTCGGACGCATTCAAGGTCACCTTTTTGGGGTGATTGCGAACGATGGCATTTTGTTCAGCGAGAGCGCGCTCAAAGGAGCCCACTTTATCGAGCTCTGCTGCCAACGCCAAATCCCCATCCTGTTCTTGCAGAACATCACCGGGTTCATGGTGGGCCGGAAGTACGAGAACGAGGGGATCGCAAAGAACGGTGCCAAGTTGGTGACCGCCGTCAGCACGGCAACGGTTCCGAAGTTCACCGTGATCGTCGGCGGATCCTACGGCGCCGGAAACTACGGAATGTGCGGCAGGGCATACAGCCCACGGCAACTTTGGATGTGGCCCAATGCGAAGATCTCGGTCATGGGTGGCGAGCAAGCCGCGAACGTTCTGCTCACGGTTAAAAAAGATCAACTTGCCGCCCAAGGCAAGGCTTTCACTCCAGAAGAAGAGACGGCATTCAAGGCCCCAACCTTGGCGAAGTACGAGGAGGAAGCGAGTTGCTACTACTCGACCGGAAGGTTGTGGGACGACGGGATCATTGATCCAGTAGATACCCGCCGCGTAGTCGCTCTCGGTTATGAAGCCTCGTTGAATGCTCCGGAACAGCCGCCCGGGTTCAGCCTCTTCCGCATGTAGCAAGACTTCAACCCGTTCTTCCTGTTAAGATATTGGGGTTTACGGTCGGGATATTCCCGACCGGGTGAACTCTATGCTGAAGGAATTTCGTGATTTTATTAATCGTGGGAACGTTCTAGATCTCGCCATCGGTGTGATTATTGGCGGGGCGTTCGGAAAGATCGTCGACGCGGTCGTTAATAACTTGCTCAACCCGATCATCGGTTTGATTCTCTCTTTCACCGGTCAAGGAAACCTGGATAAGACGTTTGTGGCCATCAAGGACGGCAAAACCCCGGGACCATACGCCACCATCGACGAAGCAACGAAAGCAGGCGCAGTCGTTCTCGGTTATGGGGCATTCGTGGCCGCAGTGATCAACTTTGTCGCGGTCGGCTTCGTCCTTTTCTTGATCGTGAAGGCTGCCAACAAGGCTAAGAAAGCTGAACCGGCAGCACCTGCACCTGCTCCCGAACCACCTGCCCAAGAAGTTCTGCTTGCCGAAATCCGGGATCTTCTCAAGCAAAAGGCTTAGACCCCGGACAAACCCCCAGTTTCTTCCGTAAAGAGAAAAGCATCATGTCCAACGAACCAAAAGACGTCTCGAATCTTACGGAAGAAGACTGGAAGGGTCTCCTCACAAAGCAGCAGTATCACGTGCTGCGCGAAAAAGGCACCGAGCGCGCATTTACGGGCGAGTATTGGGACAACCACGACGAAGGCGTTTACGTCTGTCGAGGTTGCGGGTCGGAGCTTTTTTCGTCGGATCAAAAGTTTGAATCCGGCTGCGGCTGGCCGTCGTTTTACGATGCGCTCGACAAAGAGAAAGTAGAAGAGATCGAGGACAACACGCTGGGAATGCGACGCGTCGAGGTGGTTTGCCGAAACTGTAAAGGTCACCTTGGACACGTTTTCCCGGATGGAGTTATGTGGAAGGTGCCAACGGGCCTGCGATATTGCATCAACTCGGCGAGCCTTCATTTTCAAAAACGAGACTAAATCCCTACTTCAGCTTCTGCACACCGTAAGATAGGTTGCAATGATTGAAACTCAGGGCCTATCCAAGGAGTTCGTGGATGGTAAGCGTGGAAAGGTAGCGGCCGTTCAGTCGGTTTCGCTCAGCGCCACGCCGGGACGAATTCTGGGATTGCTCGGAAGGAACGGCGCGGGTAAATCCACGTTTCTTCGGATGCTCTCCACAGTGATCAAGCCAACTGCGGGCTCCGCAAAGGTGAACGGGTTCGATATCGTGACCCAGTCCGAGCAGGTGCGAGCTTCGATCGGCTTCATGTCCACCTCCACCGCACTCTACGGTCGCCTGACCCCGGTGGAGGTTTTGGAGTATTTCGGGTCGCTTTACGGAATCCCTCAACCCGAACTCAAAAACCGAGTTGAATACGTAATGAAGCGCTTCGGGATCGAGAGCTACGCGGACGGTCTCTGCGACAAACTCTCAACCGGACAGAAGCAACGGGTGAATATCGCCCGGACGATCTTGCACGATCCGCCCGTGCTCTTCTTCGACGAGCCAACCTCTGGCCTCGACGTCGTGATGTCTCAGGACGTCATGGAGTTTGTTGAAGAGGTGAAGACTCAAGGGAAAACCGTCGTCTACTGCACCCACATCATGAGCGAGGTCGAAAGGCTATGCGACGAAGTTGCGGTTATTCACGACGGCATTGTCTGTGATTTCGGAACGGTCGATGCGCTCAAGGAGCGTCACCAATCCAACTCCCTTGAACAAGCCTTCCTGAAAATTGTCGGATACCAACGAGGAGTCTCCCTAAAATGAACGCCATCCTAGCCGTCTTCAAAAAAGAGGTCCGCGACATCTTGCGAGACAAGCGATCGCGTTCCACAATGGTGGTCGGACCGTTCTTTAGCGTCTTCCTGATGTTCGCCCTTTTTGGCGTCATCGGGGCGAGTGTCAAGAAAGCCGCCACGACCACCATCCACGTTGTTGGCAAGCCCCAAGGGAAGATCGATGAGGCCATCGTAACCGCCATGAAGAAGGGCGAAATCAAGGTCGAAGAGGTCGCAACGGTCGAGGCGGGTGAAAAGCTCATAAAGGATGGCAAAGCGCGTCTGGTTCTCGACTTCGGATCAGGACTGGAAGAGAACCTCGCCACAGGCAAAGGAAGTACCCTGAAGGCGCTGTTCGACCCCGGCGAGCAGAAGGCGCAGATCGCTTTGTCCGTTATCGAAACGGTGATCGGCAAGGTGAACGACGGTGTTCTTGAGCAGTTACTCACAAAGAACAACCTGGACAAAAGCCTCGTAAGGCCCATCTCGGTTGAACGCGTGAAAGTGAAAGTTGGCGAAACCACGACTGCAGAGGTTCTGGTTCAACTGATCCCCTACTTGATCATCATTTGGGCGTTCTACGGCGGCATGAGCATTGCGTCCGATATTGTGAGCGGAGAGAAAGAGCGGCAAACTCTGGAAACTCTCCTCATCTCGCCAACATCCCGGATGAACATTTGCTTAGGCAAGCTGTTGGCACTCGCCGCCGCATGTACCGTTGCTACGCTCTCCGCCTTCATCGCCCTGATAGCAGGCACCAAACTTCCCTTGCCAGGGATGGAAAGGCTGCTTGAAGGAGGGTTGCAGGTATCCGCGACGGGTGCTCTTGTGATGCTCCTCGTCTTGCTCCCAACCATTGCCCTTTTCGCCAGCATGCTGTTGGCGGTCAGTGCGTTCGCAAAGAACACTCGCGAGGCGCAAACCTACCTAGCTCAGGCAAGCTTTGTTGTAGTTCTTCCCGCCGTATTCAGCCAGGTGATCGGTCTTACGGATGCAGGAAGTGCCCGATGGGTGAGCTTTGTGCCTGTCTTGAATAGCGCGAACGCTCTTCGACAAGCACTCCTGGGCAAGTACGACGGAGTCGGAATCGCGATCACGATCGTGCTTGGAATCGTGTTGTCGGCGGCCGCTTTGGTTTACGCCATCCGAACGTTTAACAAGGAAGAAGTATTAACGCGCATTTGATTGCGTCATCGCCGAAAGCCGCTGCCCTTGTTGTTGGGCGGCGGCAATCGCTTGTTCCATCGCCGCGAACTTTGTTCGCAGGTCAATTGTTTTCTGTTGGACCGCCTTGTTGAGATCTTCGATCTGCTTGTTCATCTGCTCGACCTGGGCGTCGAGCGATTTTTGAGCAGAGGCGACGAGACCGTTGGAAGCGTCGGTGAAAGTTTGTGAAAGTTCGGATAGCAAAGGACCCTGACCTTTTGTAAAGATCATCGATCCTATGGCTCCGGTAGCCGTACCCGTGTATTGAACTTGGAGCCCTTCGGCGACTGTATTGGTCGCTGCTCCGGTCAGGAACTGACCGAATCCCGTTGCGGCCTGGCCTGCGATAGTTCCAGCGACATCAAGCCCATCGTATCGAGTTCCCGTTCCGCCGGGACCGACACCCGAGTTTAACCCCGTTCCCGTCTGGTTGCTGACAAGCGTAAAGCGGCCTCCGGTTCCCCACCGCTTCGATTCAACCTTCAACGCGCCACTGTCTTCGCTCGCGACAAGGAAGTCCCGAAGTCGAGGATCGCTGTTGATTTTTGCAATGGTTGTAGAGAGGGTGGACCCAATATCGAGGGTCACCTCAATGTTCTGCGAACCAAACATCGCTCCGCCAAACGTCAACGTTTCCACCGAAGTGCTCGGACCGGTTTGCGGAGTGCCGGCTGAGAGATAGCTCTTAGTCGCCAGCTGAGTCACATTAACCGCGTAACCTGTCGAAGGGCTGGCTTTACTCTTGGCGGTGCTGCTCACGTAGGTGAGTTGCTGGTTAGAAGACGTTCCCACGTTCTGGAACAATCTCTTCACAGCGTCAGGATTTTCGGCGAGTGCCTTGTCAAGCTGGGCGTCGTCGACCTCGAGTTGGCCCTCTTTGCTCAAAGAGAAGCCGATGCTCGCGAGGTTCGTATACGTTCCACTGAGTCCAGAGACGTTCTGGAAAATCTGCTGGACCGCGGTCGCCTCGAACTGTTGCGCCGTCGAGTCTCCGAACAAGGGCCCTGCTTCAAAGGTTTCGGCATCGAACTGGCTCGCGTCCCGTATGAACTGCTGCGCATCATTAAATGCCGAAAGAAATTCTCCGATCCGGGTTTTGATCTGACCGGGATCGCGAGAAATAGTGAGCAAAGCTTGTTCGGGCGTGGTTTCGTTGGCCTTGATCAGCGTAATCGTCGCGCCGGGCACGACGGTTGTGACCGTATTCGTCTTTGACTTGAGATTGATGCCGTCAAGGGAGAATTCGGCGTCTTGAGCACCCGTGAGCTGATTCCCAGCCGCACGCTGAACGAGTCCCAAAGCCTGAAGGGTTGAACCCGAATCAGTGAAAGTTGTCGCCCCCGTGACATTCAGCCGATAGCTGGTGTTCGACCCATCAACAACGGTCTCAACGGACGCAGAAACGCCGCTAATCCCAGCTGTGTTTATTCGGTCTGAAATCGCCTGGAGAGAATCTGCCGACAGGTTGATGTCAACGTTCGAACCGTTGATTTGAATGGTCTGGTTCGCCAGTCCCGTCGCACCGAGCATCGATTGAACATTGGACGAAGCGCTGCTGAACTTGAAACCCTGAGCGGTGGTTCCAGAAGCATTCGCGACCGAAGTAGAACCTGTGAGAACCCCGATATTCTGCAAGACGCTCCCCGACACGTCAGCTAGGATCAACTTGTTTTCAGCACCTGAGTTGTTGGCGGTTAGCGTCAAGAATGCGGAACCCGCTCCTCCATCTATAAGGCTTGCCGTAACTCCCACCCGAGCATCGTTGATTTTCACGGCGATGGACTTGAGGCTGTCCGTTGACTCGACGGCGATGGCCTTGCCATTAATCGTAAACGTGCCTGTTTGCGAGAGTGCCGCCTCGACCGATGCTTGCGCAGTCGTACCGATTTTGTGTGCCGATGCAAGCTTGGATACACGAAGATCGTATCGCCCTTCCGTCGCAGAGGGTGTCGCGGTAATCGCAGCCACCGTCGAAGCGGATGAGGCTGTCGACATGGGGTTGAACGCACCAAAAGAGTTCAGTGAGTTCGCAGCCTGACCAAAACTCTGGATCTTCGAAAGGAACGTGCCATACACCTGCGAGCGCTGTTGTAGCACTGCGGCTTGGCGTTGGATCCGCTGGATCGGAATCTGCTCCAACTGAATAAGTCGGGAGATAATGCTATCGGTATCGATCCCGCTGCTGAGACCTCCGAATGTCACTCCTGTAAGACTAGATCCAACACTCATTGATTCCCTCTTTAAGCTGCTTGAGACATCCCGAACATTTCTTTCGCTTCTTCAACCTTGTTCCAGGTTTGAACGGCGATTTGCTCGAAGTGCTCATCGGTTAGGTTTAACCATTCTTTGACCAGAGGATCGAGTTCGCCGAGCTTGACGTCTCTCCCCTCGAAGTAAATCTTCTTGTTCAGCCAGTCTCCGAAGTGAACAACCGAAGTCAGTTCGTCTGGCAAAGCTTCGAAGGGCCCTTCATGGTTTCTAATGCAGTCCACGAGTGCAACGGGTAAGCCCCACTTCTCGGCGATGATTCCGCCGATGGCGCCGTGACCCATGCCAAGCATTTTCACTTCGGCTTCTTCAAAGGTGATCTCCATCTCGTTGGCGACGTCGATCAATTTGTCATACGTATTGCCAAAGTTGCAGAAGAGGAATAGCCGCCCGATATCGTGCAGGATGCCGCCCGTGAAAGCGGTCTCCGTCTTTTTACGGTCCCAACCCACATGCGGCGAGAGGAGGTTGCAAACCGCTCCGCAACCAAAGGAATGTTGCCAAAAACGTTGCATGGTCTCCAGCTGACGCGGAGTTTTCGCGTTGAACGCGGCCATGCTGCCCACGCTCAACACGATGTTACGAACCTGTTGGAGCCCAAGAATGATGATTGCCTGGCCGACGTTGGTGACCTGCCGGGAAACTCCATAGTAGGCAGAGTTGACGACCCGAAGCACCTTTGACGCAAGCGCTTGATCACCTGCAATGATCTTTTCGACGTTCGCCGCACTCGGTTCTGCTTGCTGCATTTCTTGCAACACCTTCGTTACCGCAGTTGGCAACGGCGGAAGCTCTCGAAGCGATTGCTCCAAGCTCTTCCGGACGATGTAAAACTCGTTCTCCGCCTTACTCATTTCTCCCTAACTCCCCACTTTCGCAAGCACGCCGTTCACATCCACAATCAGGGCCACATTTCCGTTACCCAAGATCGTGGCGCCGCTGATGCCCTTGAGCTCGCCACAGAATCGGCTGATGGACTTGATCACGACTTCCTGCTCTCCAACGAGCTTGTCGACCACCAGGCCGACACGATTCTCGGCAACTCCGACCACAACAACGTAATGTTCGGTTTCTTCTTCAGCCGTGCTCAGGTTGTTCCCGAAAACGGAGCGCAACCGAACGATAGGAGTGGTGACGCCACGGATGACCACCACCTCTTTACCGTTGACACTTTGAATCTCTTCCTGCGCGATCAGTAGGGTCTCAATCACCGAACCGAGCGGAACAACATAAATGACCTCAGCAACTCGAACGAGGAGTCCCCTGATAATCGCCAAGGTGAGCGGTAGGCGCAGGCTGAACTTGGTGCCCTCGCCCATCTTGGTTTCAAGGTCGATGATTCCACCGAGCTTGACGAGGTTGGACCGGACGATGTCCATGCCCACACCGCGACCCGAAATCTCGCTTACCTGAGCCGCCGTCGATAAACCGCTCGCGAAGATCAACTGGAGGGCGTCCTTTTCAGACATCCTCTCGGCCGCCTCAGAGGAGATCATGCCAGAGGAGACCGCCTTGGCCTTAACCCGCTCGACATCGATCCCTCGACCATCGTCTTCGATTTCGATGACAATATGGTTCTCTTGATGGCGTGCACGCACGGTGACGTTTCCAGCACGAGACTTTCCGGCCAATTCTCGATCGCCGGGCAATTCGATACCGTGGTCGATCGAGTTTCTGAGGATGTGCAGGAGCGGGTCACCAATGACCTCGATGACGGAACGATCGAGTTCTGTCTCTCCACCTTCAAGCTTCAGGTCGATTTCTTTTCCGATCTTTTGAGCTAGGTCCCGAACCATGCGGGGGAACCTGTTCAAGACGGTTTCAATCGGCAGCATTCTCGCCTTCATGATTTGGTCTTGAAGGTCTGCCGTGATTCTCGAGATATGCCCGACCGTTTCGGCCAATCCCTCGACATTCTCGTCGAGTTCATACTTGGCGGCGAGAGTTGCCCCAATTTGTGAAAGCCGCGTTCGGTCGATGACGAGTTCACCGACGAGATTCATCAGCTCATCGAGCCGAGCAACATCGACGCGGATGGTTTGTCCAGATTCCGACTTCTTCCCTGCTGCTTTCGAAGCGGCCACAGGGGCGGGACCCGTCTCGGGTCGGACGGTTTCGACGACTGCATCAGCGACCGCCTCTGCGTTCGATGCTGGAGCAACCGACGCCGGGGTCGGATTGAGCGACGGGGATGTTGTAGCAGGATCGCCATGCTCCCCCCCTGCCATCTCGGGAGTCCACTTCGTAACGACTACAGATTCGATTTCGCCGACACTCTTGATCGACTTAACGATTTCCTCTTCTGCCCCACCATGGCTGAAGACCAGGGCAAATTCGAATTCAAACTTCTCCTCTTCAAGATCTTCCCGGTTCGGACTGCTTGCGAGAAACTCTCCGCCGCCTTGCAGTGCGTTAATCACCATGAAGACGCGCACATATTTCATCACGCAGTCTTGGGTAAGCACGACCTTGGCAACCCAGACGGATTGCTCCTTCCCGGCTGCGTTCAGCGCCTCAACCACGTCAGGGGTCAATGACAACTCGAATCTGTCTGCTGGGGATGGTGCTGTAGAGGTAGCGGAGCTAGATTGAGCCTGGCTTCCGCCGGAAGGGGATTGACAGTCGATCAGTTCTTGAATGAGTTCTTTCGCTTGGACCTGATCTCCGTTCCCGTCTGCAATCGAAGCGGTTGCATCACGCAACGTGTCTAAACAGCGCAGTAGCGCGTCGGCAATTCTTGTGTTGACGTGGAGCTTCTTCGACCGTAGGAGGTCCAGAACGTTCTCCATCTCGTGCGTGAGATCGGCTAAGTTGATGAATCCCATCGCCCGACCACTTCCCTTTAGTGTGTGCGCGGCCCGAAAAATGGCATTCATCCGATCATCGGTTGGGTCTTTCTCAAGGAGGAGCGTTTCTTTTTCAAGAATCTCCAACTGTTCCTCGGCCTCTTGCAAGAAGAGGTCGAGGTACTGAGTCATGTCAAGTTCGGTGCTCATGGGGTTCGTAGGGATCCAAA
>CAZAVC010000047.1:0-10030 GCA_964488265.1 uncultured Fimbriimonas sp. | reverse complement strand
GCTAGGAGTTATCCGCTGATCTTTACTGCTGGAGTAGCTGGAGAACCTGTTGAGGTTGGCTGTTCGCCTGAGCAAGGATCGACATACCGCTCTGTTGCAGAATCTGGAAGCGCGTGTACTTCGACATTTCTTCTGCGATGTCTGCATCGCGAATGGTGCTTTCGGCGGCGGTCAAATTCTCACGGGCGACGTTCAGCGTTCGAACCGTCGACTCAAGGAAGTTCTTTTGGAAGCTACCGAGTTCACCTCGCATTTGGCTGAGTTGCGTGATTGCTGAATCGACGATTCGCATCGCGTTCAGCGCACCTTGCTGAGTGGTTACATCAATCGAAGCAAGGCTCTGCCCAGACACAACGCCCGTTCCCAAGTTCGAGGCTTTGACATTAGGCATACCGAACGAAACCGACTGGTCTTGGTTGGGACCAATTTGGAATCGGAGGTTGCCCGCAGTCAGCGTACCAATCGAGGAACCGCCTGTCAGTGCGCCGCTACCGTTGCCTGCGGGGGTAAGAACGATGACATTGCCGTTTGCATCGGACATTCGGAGACCAGACGTTTTTGCGCCCTGTCCGCCCGTGAAGGTGACCGTCTGCACGCCTGAAGCCGTGGTGACTTGAACATCTGCGACAGCATCGGTTCCAGCGACCGTCGGTGCGGGGCTAGGGGTCGAGTGCAGAACTCCCGACGGGTCAAAGAAGTTGATAGGGAAGTCCGCACCGTGATCCACCGAGGTGAATCGAAGACCCACGTTTGCACCGTTGGCGTAAGTGGACACGGTGACGCCCGTGTTGCTCGCCTGAGCGTTGACACGGTCGATCAGGTTTTGGACGGTATCGGTGGTCCCGTTCGTGGAGAAGGTGTAACCATTGACGACAATTGTCCCTGCTGCGGGAACCGCGGAGGTGTTCGCAAACGCGACGTTGGTGTCTAGTCGTGTTTGAGTAGCGTTGGTGGTTTGGGTCACCGTGACCGGACCGTTCGCTACACTGACACCGTTGAACGTAGATCCAAAATAGGCACCTGCAACACCCGTGGTGTTGGTGATGTTCGCCATCGTGCCCGCAGTGCCATCAAGCAGTCGCTTGTTCGACCACTGGGTACTGGTTGCGATTCGATCGATCGACTGGATAACCGATCGGATTTCTGCCTGGTTTGCCTGCAATTGAGCGCTGTCCACGACCGCGGTATTTGCAGCGTAGACAGTGATTCCCCGTAGTCCGCGAAGAAGTCGCTGGACCTCGTCCATTGCACCTTCTGCGGTTTTCGCCAGGTTCACTGCGTCTTGGCTGTTTCTTGACGCTTGCTCGATACCACTAATGGTTGCGCGCATCCCTTCGGAAATGATCAATCCCGCAGGATCGTCTGCAGCGCTCACAATTCGTAGGCCTGTGCTAAGGCGGTTGATCGATCCTGCGACCTCGACGTTGGTGTTGCCAAGGTTGCGCAAGGCGGTCATGCCCGGCACGTTGGTATTAATTCTTAGACTCACAGTTTTGCCAACTCCTAGTAAAACCGCCTGAAAAAACGGTTCTCATGGGAATTCATCGGCGAAACATGGAATCTCCTTAGGTTGCCTAACAGGAAACTTCAGCTTTTCTCGTGAGAATTGTTCTCAACTTCGCTCAGTTCTTGCTTGGCGAGGTTCCAAAGTCTGTCCCACTCCTCGGCGGACAGATTCGTGAGGTCAACCTCCGAGAGGGATTCCATTCGCTGAAAACGGAGAGTAAAGCGGTGCAACATTCGTCGTAACGCTTGTTCAGCGTCCACCTTGTTCCACCTTGCCAGGTTGACGACCGTGAAGAGCAGATCGCCGATTTCGGCTTCAGTCTCAGCCTTGGTCGTCGCTCTTCGTAATTCGTCTACTTCCTCGTCGAGTTTGGTATAGACGCCTTCGATATCCGGCCATTCAAATCCGGCTCTCGCCGCTCGCTCACTTACCGCAAGGGCTCGCGCCAGGGCGGGCATGGCGGGAGGAATCCCATCGAGGATAGATGTTGAGTTTTCCGGTCCCTGATCCTTTTTCTCGTTCTTTTTGATCGCATCCCAGTTTCGAAGCACCTCGTCCGAATCCGAAACGGAAACGTCGCCGAAAACGTGGGGGTGCCTGCGGATGAGTTTGGTAAAAATCTCTCGGGCGATCGTGCCTGTACTGAACGTTCCGGCGCGCGCAGCGATCTCTCCGTGGAGAATCGGTTGCATGAGCACGTCTCCAAGCTCTTCGGCAATCGAATCGGCCCCAGTTTCAATCGCATGGGCCGCCTCGAATGTTTCCTCGATAAGATGCATCACCAAAGTTTGGTGAGTTTGCTTCTTGTCCCAGGGGCAACCATGAGGGCCGAGTAGCAGGGCTAATGTCGTTTGAAGAACCCTGAGAGGATCATTGTCTGGCACGAACACAACATCGCCGGGCTGAACTTTGTCTGGGTCGAATGCATGGATCGTGAGCCCGAGGTTGCTCAGGCACAATGCCGAGCAGTCTCTAGGATTGGCATGAAAATAATTCCGACCAGAAAGATCGGACAGCCCAACGCCTTCAAGCCAGTTTAGGGTCGGTGACTCGCCAACTTCAATGATCCGCACAAGGGTGGTTTACCCACCCTTGCCCGCAAACTTTACGAGGTCGTTGTACAACTGGGCAAATTCCGGGCGCTTGATGTCCACCACCGCCTTTTGACGCGCCTCCGAAACCATCTTTGGAAGGTTGTTCTTGATGCGACCCTTGAAGAGCATCAGCTCGATCTTCAGATCAGCTCGAAGTTCGGGCGTGAGCGTCTTTTTCGACTCTGGCTTCAGGTCTTCCACATAGATCTTGCCCTGATACTTGTCGAACGGGAACCAGTCTGTGAACTGCCCTTTAGTCTTGCCTTGAACCACTTTGCGCAGTCCTTCGGGAAGAAGCTGTAGGGGGAATGTTCCGAACGAACCACCCCGAGACTTCGACTCATCAATGGAGAGACTTTCTGCCACCTTCGAAAAGGCGGTGCCTTTTTTGAGTTGGTCATCAACCGCCAACTTGTCTATTGCCGATTCAACGACAATGATCCTCAGCGTGTACATTGCCGGGGTTGAAAGGACGCCCGGATCGTCTTTCACGTACTGATCGATCTCCGCGTCGGTGACAGTCACCCCTAAGGTTTGGAGTTTGAACTGAGTCAGCTCGTATCGAATTTTTGATCGCAGTTCTTCTTCAGTACGGCCGGTAGCTTTCCACTTTTCCAAAAGATCTGGCTGGCGCTTCAATCTCTTGGCCGTTTCGTTAGCGACTTCCACGTCGGAAGGTGCTGCCCCCTTCTCAGTCGCCAACTGAAGGACGATCGACTCGGTGAGCATCGCGTCCAGGGTCAAGAATCCCGGAGGCATATCAATGCCTTGACCCGACTTACGGACCCCTTCCAACATCTCCATGCGTCGGTAGTAATCGCCGTACTTGATGTCCTTGCCATTCACAACCGCAATGGTCGCGTTCAGGTCGATCTGGGCATTCACAAGCGAATGCAAACCTAAGGAGGTAAGGGCGACTAAACCAAAAAGCCCGAGCCGTCTCGTCATACGCAAGGTAAGACGAACAGTTCGAGCTTTAGATTCCCAACTTTAAAGCGGAGAAGGGTCGGAGGCCCTACGAGAGAGCCTTTTCCAGTTCCGGAAGGACCTCATACAGATCACCGACAATACCAAGATCTGCCTGATCAAAGATGGGGGCGTCACCGTCTTTGTTGATAGCAACAATGAGTTTTGAGTCCTTGATTCCAGCCATGTGCTGGGTGGACCCGCTAATACCTGCCGCGATGTATAAGTCAGGCGCTACGACCTTTCCAGTCTGGCCGACCTGAAGATCGTTGGGCGCGATGCCTGAGTCCACCGCTGCGCGAGTTGCTCCAACCGCCGCGCCGAACCTGTCGGCAAAGCCACCGATAACCTTCTCGAAGGTTGCCGCATCCTTGAGCGGTCGACCTCCCGAAACCACAAACTTAGCTTGGGAGAGGTCAGGTCTGCCACCCTGTCTTGCAGAGGTAGAGACGCGCTTCACCCTTCCCGTGTCGGATATCGAGATGCTCTCAACCGCCCCATTGGGACCGGGAGGTGTCTTGTCGAAGCCAGCTGGCCGAAAAGTCATGACAATCGGAGTGGACTCGGCCTTCACTCGCGCCAGAACGGATCCGGCGACCATCGGTCGTTCAAACTCCGTCTCCGAGAAAACTTTGACAACGTCGGTGATCATGGCCGACTGATTGATTCCGGCCACCCTTGCCATGAGGTCCTTTGCCCTCATCGAGGAAACTGCAGCAACGTGGGTGTAGTTAGCCGCAACCGCCGCCACGGATTGACCAATATTGTCGGCTGGTGGCACCTCGGCGAGATTTGCGACATGAATCTTCGATGCACCTGCGTTTCCGGCCTCGCCGGTGAGAAGGAGGACATCGTACGAGCCAAGGCTAGCGCCAAAGCCTGCGATCTGACCCAGTTCAGACGGGTCGAAACAGATAATCAGAAGGGACATTAGAAAACACCTCGATCTTTAATGGCTTGAGCAAGCTCCGCAACAGAACCAACTTTGCGCCCGGGAGGACGAGCCGGAGCCGGAGCAAAGGACACGACCGATGATTTTGGCGCTGGCACGCTCCCTAGGGGCCGCTTCTCCAGAGGCTTGCTCCGGGCTTTGATGATTCCGGGCAATGCGATGTAACGCGGCTCGTTAAGTCGAAGGTCAGTGGTAACGAGACAGGGATAGGGAAGTTCCAAAGTCTCTTCGCCGGAGTCTGTTTCGCGAACCACGGTCGCCTTATCCGCTGCAAAATCGGTTTTTGCGGCGAATGTTGCTTGCGGCCAATTGAGAATGGCGGCGAGCATCTGTCCCGCCTGATTATTGTCGTCATCGGTAGCCTGCTTGCCCATTAGAACAACATGAGGCGCCTCGGAGGTCACAAACTCGCTAAGCACTTTGGCGACGGCAGGGCTATCCAGCGGCTCCTGGGTTTCGAGGAGAACCGCTCGATCGGCACCGATGGCGAGTGCTTTACGAAGCTGCTCTTCGCACTCGGCTTTTCCGACCGAAACAACAACAACTTCCGTGAAGCGACCAGCCTCCTTTTGGCGAACGGCCTCTTCCACTGCGATTTCGTCAAACGGATTAATTTCAAACTTCGCCCCGCCAGAGTCAAGTCCGGCGCCATCGGCGGTTGGCTTGACCTTTGCATAGGGGTCCACGACACGCTTGATTGGAATGATTGCTTTCATGGTCACTTCGTTGTGGGATGTAGTGTACCGAGGGGGTTTGGTTCTCCCCCTCTAGCAACTGGATCTAGATTGCTTCTACGACCCGAGGTCGGACGCGTCTGCGTGAAGTGTTGCCTCGATTAGTTTCGAAGCGGCTTCCCAAATTCGAGCATATGCTTGATGCGCTGCACTGTGGGCAGGTTGGTTACGAGTTCCAAGAAGCGGGATCGTTCTTGAAGAACGGCTATTTCATAGGAATCCACTTTCGTATAAATGGCCTTCAGCTGGTCCCCAATTGTTTCGTCGTACTTCGTCAACTCGCCCTTGGAGATCAGTTCTTGCTGGGCTCGATCGATCATTCCCGTTACCGGGCCGACGACGGTTTTCCACTCCGGTCGAGCGACAGGTTCAACGGTAAGCGCGAGCTGTTTTGCCGTCCAGATGAGCGTGTCTGGGTGGTAGCACGTTACATCGGTTTCTCGAAGATATCCGAACTGACGCGCATGGTCCGCGCTGGTCGAGACGGTACCGGACGTTAGGGACATCACGCTGTCTACAAGAGATTGGGCCGAGTGTTGGTTTCTAAGCCTCGTGAGAACAACGCCTCTGCCTCCGGGAATCAGACCTACCTTCGCTTCTGGAAGTCCAATGGTGCTCTCTGCAAGGGCGACCACCTGAGGACAGCTCATGGCAACTTCAAAGCCGCCTCCCAAGCAGTAGCCACGGACCGCGCTTACTACCCGTTTGGATTCCATTAGCTCGCCAAGACTTTGAAGAGCGATTAAGGCTTCGTCGATACCTGCAGAATCGCCTTCATCGATCCGAGCAACGAGGAATTTGAGGTCAAACCCAACGCTGAAGTGAGAAGACTCGGAGGTGAGAACAAAGCGATCTTCGCGATCACGAAGAAAGGCGGTGAGTTCATTGATCAGCGCCGGTGAAAAGACGCCGAGTTTGGTTGTCGTCCCAATCGCGAGAACACCATCGCCGAGATCCCGAACGTTGAAATTCTGCGCCGCCTCAACGATAGGGAAGTCGTGAAGCCCTTTGTATTCCGGCCGAGAAGGGATAGCTCTGTAAGCACCCGACCCTTGGTCGAGTTGTTGCCCATTTCGGTAAAAGTCTTTGTACTCGGACGGACAGAGCCAAGTCCCCGAAAAGTCTTGGCAGACCACACGTTCTTCTCCGATCATGTCGGCGAGTTCGAACGGACCTGCCTCCCAGCCGAATCCCCACTTCATGATGTTGTCGAAGTCAGAAATGGAGTGAGAGACCTCTTGCTGGAGAGTGATGGCGTACTGAACGCTCGGGATCAGATAGTGGCGCAAAAAATCGCCAACCTTGTCTTTGCTCTCAATCGCCTTAGCGATCCGCTCTCGAAGAGGCAACTTCTTCAGTTCTTCTAAGATTGGTAGCTCAGGTTCCAGCCTCTGACGATACGCCTGAGTTCTCAGGTCGTAGACCAGGATCTCCTTCCCATCTTTTCGGTAGAACCCTTTGGTCACCTTCTGACCAATTGCGCCCTGTGCGATGAGATGTTTTATCGACTTGACTGTATCGAACACGTGAACGTGCGGGTCTTCTGGGCATCGCGCCACGAGATTTGCGGCAATGTCTTCCATGACATCCAACCCAACAAGGTCGTTAAGCCGGAAGCTGGCGCTCTTGGGTCTTCCTAAAAATGGACCCGTAATCGCGTCGACCTCCTCAATGGATAGTTGAAGTTTCTCAGCAATCGCTACCGCGTAGTACATCGACCACATTCCGAAGCGGTTCGCGATGAAACCAGGGGTATCTTTCGCCACGACCACGCGCTTTGCCACTTTCTCTTCTAGAAAGTTTTCAACTGCTTTTAGCACGACAGGATCGGTTTCATCCGTCGGAATGAGTTCCATTAGCTTCAAGTAGCGGGGCGGGTTGAAAAAGTGAGATCCCACAAATCGGCGACGGAAAGATTCGGAGCGTCCCTCCGCTAAAAGAGCAAGCTGTAGTCCGCTTGTGTTCGTGGTGATAAATGCGTCTTGCCGGAGGTGAGGCTCGATCTGTTCAAAAAGATTCTTTTTAAGATCAAGACGCTCCACGATCGCTTCACACACCCAGTCGGCCTCCTGGACCCTGGCGATATCCGAATCGATTCCTAAAATCTCGACCGACGCTGCAGTCGAAGGAACATAAAAGTGCGGGGGGCGCACATGTTTTGCTCGGTGGAATGATTCTTCACAGTCTCGCCGAGTTCGATCAAACAGCATCACATGGAAGCCAAGATTGGCAAGGTGGGCTGCAATTCCGCTCCCCATCGTGCCGGCTCCTATCACTGCGACGCGTTTAACTTCAGAGGGATACTGGCCGGGGCCGTGTTCTACGAAGTCGGAATTCATGGTGCCTAATCTACCGCCTCTGTTCTACACCTTCTGGCTATTCGTCATTTCCAGCGAACGTCGCCGATAAATTTGAAGTGACCTGCTAAGTTTGACAGTCCCCCCTGCCGAAGCTATACTTAAGTCGAATGCGTCAACGTATGAATGAGGTGAAACAATAGCAAGGTTTAGAAGACCTGTCCGTCCCGAGCCAGCCCCGGACATTAATGGGCGTCTGCTCAAATTCAAAGAACTGCGCCTGATCAATTTTGAAGGCAAGCAGCTTGGAGTGTTCTCGTCACGCGAAGCCCTAAACATGGCCCAGGGTGAAGGACTGGACCTCGTTCTCATCACCGCGACGGCGGACCCTCCCGTTGCGAAAATCGTTGACTACGGCAAGCACAAGTATCTGGAAGGCAAAGCCGGAAAGGACAAGAAGAAGCATTCTGCCGAAGTAAAGGGTATAAAGATAAGCCCGCGTATCGCGGAGCACGACATGGGCTTCTTGTCCAAGAACGCGATTCGCTTCTTGGAAGAGGGGCACAAGGTTAAAGTTACTTGCCAATTTCGGGCGCGAGAAATCGCTCACCCTGAACTTGGTCAGAAGCGACTAGCAATCTTTGCCGAGTTGTGCGCTGATGCGGGATCCGTGGAGAGGGCTCCGGCTCTCGACGGAAGGCTCATGATCATGATCCTGACGCCAAAACCTGGAGCAAAGAAGAAAGATGCCAAAGCTGAAGACAAACAAGACGGCGGCGAAGCGGTTCAAGATCACGGGGACGGGCAAGATCACCCGGAGACGGACGCACAATAGCCACCAGTTCTTGCATAAGCGAAAGAGCGCACGACGAGCCCTGGAAGGGGAACCGGTGATCTTTCAAGGCGAGAAGAAGAGAATCCGACGTCTTCTCGTAATGTAGTTCCGTGGGAGTTCGCTCCCACTTCGTCCTTTACCGTCACTGCCGATTCGGATCGGTTGGGAAACGGTGAACCAAGCAAACAAGGAGTAATTAATGGCACGTGTTAAACGTGGTTTAATGCGCCACAAGCGCCACAAGAAAATTATCGCAAGAGCCTCCGGCTATTGGGGTCGAAAGAAGAACGTCTTCAGCCGAGCCCACGAGCAGGTGATGAAGTCCGGACAGTACGCTTTCCGAGACCGCCGAGCTAAGAAGCGAGACTTCCGCCGCCTCTGGATCGTTCGGATTACCGCCGGATGTGCTGAAGCCGGAATCAAGTATTCGCAGCTCATTCACGGTTTGAACTCTCAAGGAATTCAAATCAACCGAAAGATGCTTAGCGAATTGGCGATCGCCGACATGAACGCCTTCAAGGCAGTTGTCGAACAGGCCCGCAAAGGTCTTTAACCAGATCAAGCAAAAAGAGCGGGGAGCGTAAATGCTCCCCGCTCTTTTTTGTTTCTTCCGATCAATCCGGCGTCAATCGTTCGCTGTTTCAAGTTCCGAAACATCCAGCGAGGCTTTTTGCTTCAAACCGTTCAACTGAGCATCGTTCCAATCGCCGCTGGCCCTACCTACGCGCTCGATTTCTGGGAGCGCTTCGAGCGCAAACGTCTTCAAGTCCCGAGAAGAGAAGTCCGCTCCCGCGTCTCGAAAGGCATGTGGATAGTTGAGCACAGCCCCTCCGCCAACTCCAACCAGGAAGTCCTGCTTGGTCGACCGTAGTTCGGTAAGTGACCGAATGAGCTCAAGGGTGGACTCGATGCTGTCTGCCGCATTGCAGCTAATCAGGACCAAGTCTGGCTTGTTCTCTCGGACAGAGGCAACGAAACTGTCTACGGGCACGTTTGCACCGAGATATTGGGTTTTCCACCCGCAGAAGCGCAAATAGTCGTTGATCATTCGCAGGCCGATCACGTGCCAAGAATGAGGTGAACAACCAAGAATAGCGGTTCGCTCGCTTCTTGCACGGGGCCCGAAAAACTGAGCTGTTCGGGAAAGCATACGCTCGGTGATTGCGGAAGCCATGTGCTCCTGAGCCTCGTCGATGGCTTCGACCTTGTACCAGGTGCCCACCGTAGCCATCGCTCCACCAAGAAAATCTTGGAAAATTTCAAGGATGGTTAGTCGGGCTTTCAGGCACCGATCGAGAATTTCGGCGCATTTGCCCTCGTCTCCTCTAATAGCCGCTTTGGCGTACTCTTTTGACGCCTCTGCAATATTGATGTCGACAACTTCATCCGCGCCTTCCCGGAGAAACGTCCGGACGGCATCCTCAATATCTGCCGAGGCAACACTGTAAAAAACCTGCCGGCCATCTTTGGTGGCTCGTACAATCCCTTTCGCACGCATCCGGGCAAGGTGGTTGGACACGTTTGGTTGCTTCAAACCCGTCTGTTCGACAAGTTCAGAAACATTGCGCGGACCTTTAAGGAGTTCCTTAAGGATCGTCCTCCGGGAGGCTTCACTTAACTCTTCGTAAACATTCACGCTTTTTTT
>CAZAVC010000046.1:0-10070 GCA_964488265.1 uncultured Fimbriimonas sp. | reverse complement strand
GCGACAGGCTCGATGAGTGCCGCGTCGATCGGGCGAAGGTCGTCCGTGCGGAGGGTGTCCTCGAGGTTTTCGGAATCGACGGCGAACAGGTCGCCCATCCCGCCCGGTTTCAGCTTCGTGCGCTTCCAAACAGGGCAGTGAACGGGTCGACCCAAGCGGCACATCTCACACTTTCCGCAGGGCGCGTGGTGATGGACAAATACTTTTGACCCAACTGGGAAGCGGTGGTCTTCCGAAGCAACCACGGTTCCACTGACTTCATGACCTAGCACGTGGGGAAGCTTGCGATCCATGTACCACGCCATGAGCTCGCCTGAACAGAGACCACAGGCATCGGTTCTAACCAGCAAGCCACCTTCTGGGAGCGAGGGAGCCGCTTCTTCCACGATCTCAACCCGACCATTCCCGACATACCGGGCAAGCCGAATGGTGTCTGGAATCATGGTCGAAAGATGTACTTGAGACCACGACCGGCAGACAAGTCATCAAACGTTTCAACCGCTTCGGAAAGAGATCTTTCACCCGAGAGAAGCAGACTGTAATCAACTTGGGGATTCACCAGCCACTCTCTGGCTTGCTTCACCGCCTTCGTTCCAAAGTGGAATGGGCTGAGCAGCGTGATTTGATCGTAGTGCAACCGGTGCGTGTCGAAGGAGGCCTGGGTACCACCGGGGCAACCGCCAAATAGCACGACGGTTCCGCCTCGAACCGCGTAGTCCACGCTCTTTTCCCAAACCTCGACTTGGCCTGTGCATTCAATAACCACGTCAAAGCTTCCTTTTACGTCGTCGAGGTTATCGACCTTGCGAATGTTGGCCCCGAAAGCCTGACCGATTTGAAGGCGGGATTCGTTTCGACCCGCGAGCGTAACATTTTGAATCCCCAACTGTTTCAGCGCGGCGACGAACAGAAGGCCGATGGCGCCGGGACCAATCACCAAAATGTTCAGGTCGGCAATGAGCCGGCCATCCTCGCCCGAGATTCGTGTGAGCTCTCGAATCGCCTGCGCGACACAAGCATAGGGCTCCAGAAGCGATGCTTCCTCAAAAGAAAGCGAAGCCGGTTTCTCGAAAACGTTAAGTCCGGCAATTCGTGCTGGAATGAGCAGGTATTCGGCGAAGCTGCCTAAAACCTTGGTTGCCATGATGGATTCGCAGAGGTTTTCCTGACCCTTTTTGCACCATCGGCATTGTTGGCAGGGGGCCGAATGGACGCCCATGATCGCTGTGCCGACCGGGAATTTGGCACCTTCTCCCGCCGCGACAACCGTCCCTGAGTATTCGTGCCCGAACACGCCCGGCATCGGAATTTGTGGATGACCTCGCCGATAAGCTTTCAGGTCCGTACCGCAGGTGGTGGCCGCTTCCACCTTTACGAGCAGTTCGCCGGGGCCGGGAGTTGGGGTTGGCACCGTTTTGAGTTCAAGGCATCCTGGTTCAAGGAGGATAAGTGCTTGCATAACGGCGGGTGGAGCGGTAACTTGCGACGAGGACGACGGTTCAAATAAAGCGATCCCGCGCTCTGAAACCTCTGCAAGCGCGTTTTGAAAAGGCGATTGGCTTTTGTCCAAAGATCCGATGCGTCCAGTTGCCACGCGTTCTTTCTCCGAACTTGCATTAAGCTCGCCCGAAAACTCCTCTCGTTGTTCTACGCCGATTGTGGGTGAATCGGCAAGTTCCGTTGTGAAGTTCGCCATTGCAGTCTTTCTGTTTCTCCGTTATTCGTCTTCGTGTCGTCGATGATCACGCTCATCGACCGCCCGTCTCTCGAACCAAGCCGGCCAAGAGTCATCGCCCGGTAACATAACCGGAAATGCTCTGACCGAACGATCGCTTTGCGTTCGGCGTTGGAACTCGCTAGAGGTCCCGGCGCCGAGCATGGTCAATCCCCGTTCGGCTCAATAGTGTGGACGAAACCATATGCCTGTCGTCGAAACAACCACCTGGATAAATGCTCCAATCGAAAAAGTCTATGCAATCGCAAAGGACAGCGCCTCCTATCCCAAATATATGAAGGAGGTTCAGAGCATCACGGTTGTGGAAGAAGACGGCGATCGCCTGGTGGAAGACTGGGTTGGAATCGTTCCCCAGTTTATGCTCAAGGTCCGGTGGCGCCAAGAGACGGTCTGGTTTGATGGCGAACTGCGGTCGACTTTCAAACAGTTAAAGGGCGACTACGACAGGCTGGAAGGTTCGTGGACATTCAAAGAAGAGAACGGCGGGACTCGGTTTGATCAAGTCGTGGACTACGAATACAACGTTCCGACCCTTGGCGCGCTGGTGAAAAAGGTCATTCACTCGATTGTGGTGAAGAACCTTGAAGCGATCAACGTGGCGTTCGCCGAACAGGCTCAGCAGTAAGGGATCTGGCGTCGGAGCGTAAAAAAATGGCTCTTTGCCTTTTTCGGCAAGGCGGGTTGAACGATTCACTCTCTTCCGAACAACCCTTTTGCCGGTACAATAGAGCCATAGATGGGTAGAAGACGAGGTCCCTTTAAACACATTGTCAAAGAAACGGATACACGCGAACAGGGTATCCAGCTCGATGGCACCGTGCTCGAGAACCTTCCGAACGCACGATTCAAGGTCAAACTAGACGAAGGCGATTTGGAAGTTCTGGCGCACGTGAGCGGCAAGATGCGAATGCACTACATTCGAATTCTGCCCGGTGATCGTGTTTCGGTGGAACTGAGTCCGTACGACCTCACCATGGGTCGCATCACCTATCGACACCGAACCTAAGGTTCACTCGGCACGGCCGGCCCTAGGGTCTGCGGTGCTTGTATTTGTTTGGTCGGCGCCTCCCCATCTTCACTCCTGCAATGGGCGCCGATAACGAAAGCGAGATTCTTGCAAAAGAATCGGGCCCCCAGAGATTCGCGCCCAAACTCGCTTGCCGAGCCTGAGGCAACGACCGCTTTATCGGTCGAAACCCCTCTCGAAAGAAAGAAAGACGAGTCTCATCGGCGATAAGATGCGCCGGTCGTTGCGAAAAGGATTTTTTCAAGGGTATATTTTCAAATTGCGTCCGCCTGACGTTTCTTGGAATGTCGCAGACGGGTCCCTCGACCGCTAAACGCCGGTCTCACTGGGGTTCCGCCGCGATTCCATCGAGTCCAGCGACTAAGTGTCGAATTGGCTCTTTGCTCAGGCGAGTGCGGAGGATTTATGAAAGTTCGAGCAAGTGTGAAGAAGATTTGCGACAAGTGCAAGATCATTAAGCGGTCAGGAGTTGTCCGGGTGATCTGTGTGAATCCGAAGCACAAGCAACGACAGGGCTAAGGGCGCCGGCCGAAAGACAATAGGCAACACGAAAGGTTAAACGAAACTTATGGCACGTATCGCAGGTATCGACCTCCCAAGAGACAAAGCGATTCAATACGCTCTCCCGGTTCTGTTTGGGATCGGTAAGCACAACGTCTCGGACGTCTTGGCTAAGGCTGACGTTGACCCTCGCAAGCGCGTTAAGGAACTCGACGAGAACGAGATCCAGCGATTGCGTGAAGTCATCGACAAAGACTATCAAGTGGAAGGTGACCTGCGGCGAGAGGTGAACTCTAACATTCGCCGTCTCATGGAAATCGGTTGCTATCGTGGTCTTCGACACCGACGTGGTCTTCCTACCCGCGGTCAGCGAACTCGAAGTAACGCCCGAACTCGAAAAGGTAAGCCTAAGACGGTTGCCGGCAAGAAGAAGGCTAAGAAGTAAGGATTTGACCGGGCGCCACGTGCGCCCAACAAGAAAGAACTCATGGCACGTAAGGCAGTTAGCAAGGGCAAGCAGAAGGAAAAGAAGAACATTCCGATTGGAGTGGTTCACATCCACGCGTCGTTTAACAACACGATCATCACCGTGACCGACCCGGCGGGTAACGCCATCAGCGCAGCAAGCGCGGGTTCGGTGAACTTTAAGGGAAGCCGAAAGGGCACCCCGTTCGCCGCACAGGTCGCCTCAGATCGTGCATGCCGAACCGCGATCGACAACGGCATGAAGCAAGTTTCGATCGAAGTTCGTGGACCGGGATCGGGACGAGAGACCGCAATGCGAGCAGTTGCCGCCAGCGGCCTTGAAGTTTCCACCATCACCGACGTAACGCCGCTTCCGCACAACGGTTGCCGACCGCCCAAGCGACGACGCGTCTAAGACAGCCCGCCCCCTAGGAGATTTTACGTGCCACACATCAGTACCCTTCAACTGACCTCCGACTACGGTAAGTTCGTGCTTGAACCGCTTGAGCGCGGTTACGGTTCAACTATCGGTAATGCTCTTCGACGAGTTCTGCTCAGCTCTATTCAAGGCGCTGCCATCGCAGCCCTTCGAATCGACAAGGTCTTCCACGAGTTCGCTCCAATCCCGGGCGTCAAGGAAGACACCACGCAGCTTATCCTCAACCTTAAGGATGTAGCCGTTCAAGTCGAATCGGATGCTCCGATCGATGAGAAAGTTCTCAAGATCGAAGTCAGCGGTCCGGGTCGAATCACGGGTGCAGACATCATCTGTCCTGAGGGTGTCACCATCGTCAACCCTGAGGTTTACATCGCGACCGTTTCCGACCCCAAAGCATCCTTCTCCATGGAGATGTTCATTAACTGGGGAACGGGCTACGTTCTTCCTGAGAAGCAAGATCGCTACAAGGGCGTTATTGGTCTTATCCCGGTTGGCTCCCAGTTCACTCCTATTCGAAAGGTCAACTGGAACGTTGAGGCAACCCGTGTTGGAAACCGAACGGACTACGATCGCTTGATTCTGGAGATCGAAACCAACGGAACGATCGCTCCGAACGACGCGCTTTCGCAATCGGCTCACATTCTGGACAAGTACTTCCGAATGTTCTTCGACCTCGGTGCAGCAGGCTTCCAAGCAACCATCGAAACCGAAGAGCAGTCGACGGACGAAATCCTGAAGAACGTTCCGGACATTAAGATCGAGGAGCTCGACTTCTCGCAACGAACGTTCAACTGTCTTCGACGAGCAGGCATCCTCAACCTCCGCGCGCTTGCGGTTGTTACCGAGGCTGACCTCACCGCCATTCGCGGTTTCGGTCGAAAGTCGCTTCAAGAGGTTCGAGACAAGCTTAACGAGCACGGTCTGGAACTGAAGCCTTCTAAGGGCGGCTACCGATCCATCGAACTGCTGGACGACGAGGACGACTTCTAAGGTCGATCGAATTTTAAAAGGAAACCATCATGCGACATAAAGTTGATCACCGAAAGCTTGGTTTGCCATCCGATCAGCGGATGCACCTGTTGACCAACCTCACTCGACAGTTCGTTCGACACGGCTACGTTCACACCACCTTTGGCCGAGCGAAGGAATTGCAGCGAATGGCTGAAAAGCTCATCACGCTGACGAAGCACGAGGACGGACTTGAAGCACGACGACGCGCTCGACGAGTGCTCGTTGGACACAGCTCCTCCACCCAAATGTCCAAGAAGGTTCTTGCAGGCAAGACCCCGCTTGAGCAAACTGAGATCAAGGCAAACGCCAGCAAGCTCAACGGTGAAGACCTGGTCAAGCACCTGTTCGACAACGTCGGACCGCGATATGCAACCCGAAACGGCGGCTACACGCGACTCACCAAGACAGGATTCCGCAAGGGCGATGGCGCTCCTACCGCGGTCCTTGAGCTGGTTTAAAATTTGAGAGAGGTCGAGTTCCCTTCACCAAAACGGTAACGGGAACTCGACTTTTTTATGCGGATCAAACTGACGGTCGCATACGACGGCACTGACTTCAAAGGTTGGGCCGCCAACGCGGGACACAGAACGGTCCAACGAACATTGACAGAAGCTGTTCGCCGTATCTCGGGCGAGGAAAACGAGATCGTAGGAGCCAGTCGAACCGACAGTGGCGCCCATGCGAAAGCGGCAATATGCCACTTTGATACGCATCGGCCCATTCCGGTGGAAAATTGGCCCCGAGCCCTTAATCAGTTGCTCCCGAGGGATCTTGCTGTGATTCGCTCACAACAGGTGCCGGACGACTTCAATAGTCGTTTCTGGGCGCTGGATCGACACTATCGATACCGAATTCTGGTTGGGGCGAGAGACCCGCATCGCGAAAGATTCGCGCACTTCTACGGAAGGCCGCTTGATCTTGATGCCATGCAAGACGCCGCTTCGCGGCTGAGAGGGACTCACGATTTCAGTGCGTACACGGAGGAGGTCGATCTCAACGTCACAAACACGGTGAGGACGCTCTTCGATTTCCAAGTACGCCAGGTTCGAGATGAGGTGTGGGTGGACGTTGTCGGCACCGCTTTTCTTCGAGGCATGATGCGAAGAATGGCGGGCGTGGTGCTAGAAGTAGGCCGCGGATACCGACCCGTCGTAGAGGTCAGCAGACTCCTGGACAACCAGGAGCGGAATCAACTTCAGTGGCCGGTTGTGCTTCCAGCACGCGGTCTCTGTCTCATGCGCGTGCGCTACGGTCGACATCCGAAAGACTTTCGGAAAGATGGCTTCGAAGCGAATGCGGATCAGACCGCCGACTGATAACGATTTTTCTGCCCGCCTTGCCAATTAAGATTGGTGCCTCCGAACAGCCGATGACGAACGATTTACAAAACGGAAATACGGAGACAACCAAATGAACAGAACCTATACGAACAAGGCGGGAAGCATTGAGCGGAAGTGGTACGTCGTCGACGCAGCCGGTATCCCGGTCGGTCGACTTGCAGGCCAAGTCGCTCAAATTCTGCGCGGTAAGAACAAGCCCACCTTTGAATACAACCAAGACTGTGGCGACTTCGTGATCATCATCAACGCGGATAAGGCTGTCCTTACGGGCAACAAGCGCGATGAACTGATCTACTGGCACACCGGATGGCCCGGCGGACTTCGAAACGTCTCGCGTGGCGATCTTCTTGAGAACGATCCGGTTAAGCTCGTGAGCAAGGCTGTTTGGGGAATGTGCCCCAAAACCAAGCTCGGTAAGGCACTCTTCAAGAAACTGAAGGTGTATGCCGGATCGGAGCATCCGCACGAGGCACAAAACCCAATCGCCTACAACGTCAAGAAGGAGGGCAAGTAACGCATGGCTAATAATCAGAACTATGGAACCGGGCGGCGTAAGAGCGCCATCGCACGCGTCTGGCTGAAGCCAGGCGAGGGCAATATCGTCATCAACGGTCGAGAATTCAAGCAATATCTCGGTCGACCGATCCTTGAGATCGTGGTCAAGAGCCCGCTCGTCCACATGGGACTTGAAGCCAAGTACGACGTCTGGTGCACCACTAAGGGTGGCGGAATCAGCGGTCAAGCCGGCGCTATCAAGCTCGGCATCGCACGAGCCCTTCTGGCAGTTGACGAAGAGTTCAAGAAAGAACTTCGATCGGGTGGATTCCTTACGCGGGACAGCCGAGTGAAGGAACGTAAGAAGTACGGTCGCAAGAAAGCTCGACGTGGCTTCCAGTTCGTTAAGCGCTGAGAATTCGCGTCCGAGACGGTTTGTCTCCGTCGAAGCCTCATCCCGAAATACGGGGTGGGGCTTTTGTCGTTTTTCAGTGATCGAACGGCCTGTTTGTTAAGATCTCCGCTTCCTAGGTAGGCGGATAGTCCCAGTGCGAGTAATGGGCTGCGTCTAACTTCGTCTTAATGGTTGAATAAACATGATGACAACCCTAACCGCCGCCGCCGCGATGATGCTCGCTGGAGCCCAGCCGCAAGAAATTCGGCCAACGATTGCCATCCTGCCCGCGATGAACGCATCTGGCGAACGATGGCAAGAACTGAAGGATCGACAGTGCGCCAAGGTCGATTCGTACCTAGAGAAAGAGTTTTCCGGTCGAGGATTCACCGTTATTCCAAAACGAGAGATCGAGGCCAGCATCGCCAAGTTGCGATTCGACTTCATGGATGAAGAGGATCATAAGAAGGGAAACTTCTATCAAGTTGCAGAGGATGTGAAGGCAGACTATGTGTTCTTCCCTCTCATCACTAGTACCGAGCAAGGCTATCAAGATCGGGACGCCTATCGAGACCGCGAAGGCCGATGTGACGTGAAAGTTTGGTTCCTTAAAGTTTCAAACAAAGAGACCATTCTTGCGTCGCGGAACTTTGCGGGTCGATCCGGAGGTCTCCGAATCACGTTGAAGCCAAGCGACCGCCAAATTCAAGCGGCGGAGAATGCCGTTCGGGACTCGCTAGAGGAGGGCATGAAGCTCTACAAGCGATTTGCAGCAAAGTAACGCTTCAAAAACCAGGGAAGAGATTGGGGCGATGGATTGCCCCCTACAACTTCGCTGAAACCATCCCAGGAAGGGAAACAAAGGGCGGTCTAGCTGCGTTGAACGCAGTGATGAGCCGCTCTTTTCTTTTTTCACTCGTTGGCGGGATGCTCCTTAACGGAGTTGCGCAGGCTCAGTTTGTTTGGCCAAAGCCGGAGTACAACAAGCCAGAACCGGGGGTCTACCAAGAAGATCCGTTCATTGTCGAGTACCGAAAGAAGTTCTTTGCCGTCTTTCGCGGAGACGTCAAGACCTTCCAAACGGCGGTCAAGGAAATTGACGCGATGGTGGAGAAGAACCCCAAAGATGCCCGTGCGCTGGTTTGGAAGGGGAACGGGCAAACGGTCCAAGCCGGAGTTCTCCTAACTCAAGGAAAGCTCAAGGAGAGCTTAGACCTCTTGGAGTCGTCCCGCAAGATCATGGATAAAGCGGTGGCTCTGAACCCTGCTGATCCCAACATTTACATGATGCGCGCCGCGACGCTCTTCATTCAGCATCAGTACTGGAAACGAGAAGATCTTCCAAACAAGGTCTATGAGCAGTTACGAGATGACTGCCTGAGATTTATCAAGTTCATCGGGCCGGAGCGCATGAAAAAGGTTTCGATCCACGTCCGTGGCGAGGCTTACGGAGAACTTGGGATCGCCTACGCTGCTTTAGGAGAGAAAGACAAGGCGGTTGAAACCTTTGAGACTCTCAAGCGGTTAAACCCAGATACAGACTACGCAAAACGTGCGGCCCGAGAGATCGATAAACTCAAACTAGCGCAATAGTCTCTTTGTGGCAATGCTCGGCAAGTCGGTGCCAGAACCTGCCAACATTAACAGGGACTCGCGTACTCCGTCCAGGAGGGGCCCGGAGCCTTGGGGCGTAGCGTGGGTTTCAGGGAAGGGGACGCTTGGAGACCGGATCGAAAGCACAATCGGCAGATCGATCTCTTTGGCGGTCCAAACACGTTTTGCCGTTGCTGGTCATCGCACTTTGTGCGGAAATTGGCTACGCAACACTTAATCTTTCGACCATGCCCGTTTATCTTCGGGATGAGCGAAACTTTGGCGAAGCTGCAAGTGGGCTCGTTCTCACCTCTTTTTTGCTCTCAGAGGCAATCTTCAAGAGTCCCATGGGAACGCTTTGCGACCGTTACGGTGCGAGGCTCTTCATAATTCTGGGCCCACTCATCAGCGTCCTTAGCGGCATTCTGAGTTTGGTGGTTCCTAAGCAAGATGGGTCGGTCACAGAGAGCCTGGTGTTCATCGGCCTTCGAGTGTTTGATGGATTCGGGATCGCCATGCTTTGGCCCGCCGCGTTTGCCGAGATCAACCGAGTGGTGAAGGATGGTCAGCGCCAGCAAGCCATGTCCCTCATGAACTTCTGCTATTTGCTCGGCATCGCTCTTGCCTTCCCTTTGGGAGGCATCGTAAACGATGTCACGGGCAAGAAGTCGGCTGGAATAGCGCTTGCGGCGGCTTTCCTAGGACTCGCGGGCTTACTCGCCATCCGATTTGTACCAAAAGGAACGGCCCATATCGAGCGTGAAGAACACGGAGAACACTCGACCACGGTGGCGGGTTTTCTGCAGTCACTCAGAAGCATTCCTTCTTATCTCATCCTCGCGATCGTCACTTTCATCGGCATTGGTTTGCCCACCTACACGTTCAAGTTCTTCCCAGCCGATGAGTTCAAGCTCTCGGAAACGCAGATCGGAGCCTTGGTATTCCCTGCGGCCGTGGCAATGGCGGCTCTAAATCTTCCCATGAGCCACCTCGCTGCCAAGATTGGAAGAGCTAGAAGTGTTCACATCGGGCTGCTTCTTTGTGCCGTTGGGATGTGGGTTATTGGCGCG
>CAZAVC010000045.1:0-10091 GCA_964488265.1 uncultured Fimbriimonas sp. | reverse complement strand
GGGGCGCTGGCGATACCGATCCACGGACAAACCGCGTCGGCACCTAAGGTGATGGTGAGCGCGCAGTGGTGAACATCCCAAACGCCGATGTCGGCAACCAAACCGACTCGTCCCCGCCGACCCTTGGAAACCAGTTCGCTGTGAAGGCGGCTGATAAACCGGAGGCCCGGGAGCGCGGCATCTTTTGCAGTGGGCATTCGATCGCTGATAAGAAGGACGTCCGCCGATTCGGCTGCCGCAATTGCCTGCTGAATCTTTCGCTCGAATTCTGATTCCAGATCTTTGCCGGCTTCAAATAGAAGTGAAATGGTTCGGACTTCGGACCGCTCCACCAACCAAGCGATCTGCCCCATTGAGAGGATGCGCTCTGGATACTCTATGAGGACCCCTTCTGCCTTAGACCACAATCCCATCCGGTCACCAAGGGTGACCGAGGAGTCGAACACCCAGGCGTCTCGAATCGGGTCGATGGGAGGGCTAGTCTCTTGAGCGAATCGGAGTTTGAAGTGGTCTTCAATGCGCCGCGGCAGTTTGTCGAGCATCGCGGCAGGACTGGTGTCATCCCCCATGGCTCCAACAGGCGGCTTGCCCGTTTCGCCCATCGGCTCTACCAAAACTTCGATGTCCTCCTTGGTCATGCCGAACGATTTTTGGACCTTTGCAAGTGTCACCTCATCCAGCAACAGAGCCGATTTCTTCTCGCCACCTTCTACAAGGCGGGAATCGGGAGATGGGAAGGGTTGTCGACCCACTTCTTCACGAACACCGTCGTCGAAGAACACTTTGCCCGTGTTGAGGTCGATCATCGAGATCTCACCGGGACCCATCACCCGCTGGTCTTCGACCGGACCGATATCGATGGTGCCGGTGAGTTCGCTCGTCGCAACCACGTACTCGGCGGAGCAAACCGTCCACAGTGGTCGAAGCCCGTTGCGGTCAAGGTGAGCAACCGCTCGGTCGCCGTCGCATCCAACCACGGCTGCCGGACCATCGCATGCACCGAGGTAGACGCGAGCCGCTCGGTAGAAGTCGTGAAGGGGATCACTCTCATCGAGCACGGATTCCGCTGCCGGAAGAAGAGCGAGCATCGCTTGCGGGAAGGACATTCCACCCGCCATCAAAGCGATCATCATGTCATCCAGGTTCGCGGTATCGGATCCTCCTGAACAGACAATCGACTTCACTTGCTTCGCGACTTCGGCGAGCGACGGGAATCGCGAAACGAGATTCTTAATCAGATCCGGACCGATCGCCTGCATCCAAGCAACGTTGCCCTTAATCGTTGCGATCTCTCCGTTGTGGGCAATGCTCCAGAACGGCTGAGCCCGACGCCAAGCGGTGGTGGTGTTCGTGCAGTATCGGCTGTGGAAGAGGGCGAATCGGCTTTGGAAATCGCGGCTTCGAAGGTCTGGGTAGAAGTCGCCGATCTTGGAGAGTTCAGCGAGACCCTTGTAAACGACGGTTCGGTTAGAGAGGGAGGAAACGCTAAACAAGTCGCCCGCAATCTCCCCAATGCTGTCATCCAGAGCCAGACGAAGCAGGTATCGACAAGCGAACCAAGCCTCCTCGCTCATATGATCCGGTCGGGCGAAAATAGCCTGCCGAATCCGAGGCATGGTGCGAAGTGCAGCGCTTCCTGCCGGCAAGGCAGATTCGTTCACGGGAACATCCGCCCAAGCTAAGCAGCGAGTGCCCGCAAGCTGAGCCACGTGCTCCACCGCTTCCACGCACTGCTGTCGAAGTGCGGCTTCGAAGGGCAAGAAGAACATTCCGAGCGCAACGTCTCGTTGCGCAATGAGCTTGCTATGGCCACTGAACCGGTCCAGAAGGAGAGCCCAGGGGATATCAAGCTGGAGACCCGCGCCGTGACCCGGGGCGCCTCTGTGGTCGAAGTGCTGGGTAAGTTCCAGCGCCATATCTACGACCTTGCGTTGGGCAACCCCCTTTCTAGAGGCGAGAAAACCAATGCCACAGGCGTCGGCTTCTAAAATCGTCTTTCCGTCTTTCTGAACTTCGTACATCGATGCGTGTCCGTGAACACCGTCTTTGGTGCGAGTTGGACCGGCATCGTCGCAGGTCGGGGATACCCATTATTCAGCGAATCTCTCGAATTGCCAAATAGTTTTTTACTTCGAGTTTTGCAAGCGGGTCGAGCAACTTTGGATGCGACCCGCTTTGTTCTTCGGCCAGTAAGCTGTCTAGTGCGTCACCGCTCCACGAGAGGCGGTACCCACCGTTCGCGCGTACTTGGCTAGGGCTCCCTTCGTGTATCGGGGAGCAGGCGGCGACCAACTCTTTTTTCGCTCCGACAACTCTTCGTCGGAGACGTCCATGATCAGTCGGTGATTTTCGGCATCAACCGTGACAATGTCGCCTTCTTTCACAAGGGCGATCGGCCCGCCCTCTGAGGCTTCCGGGCAGACGTGCCCAACCATTAGGCCGCGAGTGGCACCGCTAAACCGACCATCGGTGAGGAGAGCGACGTCGTACCCCATTCCTTGACCGACCAACGCGGCGGTCACGCCGAGCATTTCGCGCATTCCGGGTCCGCCTTTGGGCCCTTCATAGCGAATGACGACCACATCGCCTCGGTTAATTTCTCGCCGTTGAACGGCCGCCATCGCATCGTCTTCGCAATCGAACACTCGTGCTGGTCCAGTGTGGGCTAGTTTTTTGACGCCAGCCGTCTTGATGACGCCGCCTTCCGGCGCGAGATTCCCCTTCACAACAACCAAACCACCAGTTGGTGAGAGAGCATTATCCGGGTGGCGAACCACATCTTGACCTTCGGGAATCTCGACTCCTTCTAGGTTCTCCGCCATGGTTTTGCCGGTGACGGTCAGACAATCTCCGTGTAAGCAACCCGCTTCCAGCAGCGCCTTGAGCACTGCCGGCACTCCTCCGGCTTTGAAGAGGTCGAGCATCACGTACTTGCCACCCGGTCGTAGGTCGGCAACGATGGGAGTCCGCTGTGCGACGGCATGAATATCGTCCAAAGTGAGTTCGATGCCCAGTTCGTAAGCGATCGCAGGAAGGTGGAGCGCAATGTTGGTGCTTCCGCCCGTTGCCGCCCCTACCGCGATGGCGTTCTCGAACGCCTTCTTGGTCATGATGTCGCTGGGCAAGAGTCCGCTTTCCAGCAAGGTCATCATCTGCTTGCCGATGATGTTGTGGAAGTCCGCACGCGAACCATCAGGATCCTCTGCCGGAGGTCCAGAAGAACCCGGGAAAGCCATACCAAGCGCCTCTGCGACGCACGCCATGGTGTTAGCGGTGTACTGACCTCCGCACGCTCCTGCTCCCGGACAAACCGCACATTCAACCGCATGAAGCTCTTCGGCGTCGATCGTGCCCGCCGCATAGGCTCCCGCTGCCTCAAAAGCGTCTTGGATGGTGACGTCTTTACCCCCATGCTTTCCGGGCATGATGGTTCCGCCGTATAGGAAGATGGAAGGAACATTGAGCCTCGCCATCGCCATGAGCATTCCGGGAAGGGACTTGTCACAACCGGCTACTCCGACAAGCCCATCGTAGCAGTGGGCTCGCATCATGAGTTCCACCGAGTCGGCGATGACTTCGCGGCTAACCAGCGAAGCTCGCATTCCCTCATGACCCATCGCGATACCATCGCTGACCGAGATCGTATTGAATCGGCGAGCGGTTCCACCCGCTGCGTTCACCGCTTGAGCAATCGCCAGACCTTGCTCGTCCAGGTTCACGTTGCAGGGGGTGGCCTCGCTCCAGACCGTTGCGACCCCGACCCACGGCTGCACCATGTGCTTATCACCCAAGCCCATTGCCCGCAGCATGGCTCGGTTTGCAGTCTTATCGGCTCCTTCGGTGATCACCCGGCTCTTGTGTCGCGGGTCCCATTGGGCTCTGCTTTCGTTCATCTGTTCGTCGTTCATGATGGGGAGCCTGCCTTTGCTTTTGTCGAAAGGAAGAGGCGCACGGCGGCAGAGTCCGTGACCTCCGAATAGTCGTAGCCGAGTTCGGCA
Organism: uncultured Fimbriimonas sp.; assembly: GCA_964488265.1. Classification (GTDB taxonomy): domain Bacteria; phylum Armatimonadota; class Fimbriimonadia; order Fimbriimonadales; family Fimbriimonadaceae; genus Fimbriimonas. The sequence goes on along the minus strand of CAZAVC010000045.1, from coordinate 6,093 downwards.
AGAAACCGTTGGAAGGAGTCGAGAGTATCCGACGGGACCTGAATCCCAACAAGGACCCGTCCGCGATCCGATCCGTGGTTTCGATAGTGAAAAAGGGAGATGTTCCAGCCCGACCCGAGGGTCTCTAGAAAAGTGGCAAGGGCACCGGGTCGCTCCGGAAAGTCGAAGTGAAATAGCCTCTCATTGGTTGCGTACTCGCTGGGACCACCGACCATATGGCGAAGGTGCATCTTAGCAAGCTCGTCATCGCTCAGATCGTGGGTTTCAAAGCCCTCGTGGATGAGTTCATCGACGAGCAATTTCGATGCGTCGCGCTCATGACCGTAGCCAAGGTGAACGCCGACAAAGACAATCGCCTCTTGAGGGTCCGACATTCGGTAGTTGAATTCGGTCACGCTTCGATTCCTCAGCGCCTGGCAGAGGGCTCGGAAGCTACCCGGTCGTTCCGGAATCTTTACGCCGAGGATCGCCTCCGAACGTTCGCCTAACGTCGCTCGCTCCGCGATGTGACCGATTCGGTCGAAGGCGATGTTCGCTCCGCACGCGATGGCGACAAGATTCTCGTTGGAAACGCGATTCGCTTCCACGTACCGCCGAAGCCCGGCAATCGCCAATGCGCCTGCGGGTTCCAGAACCACGCGTCGATCTTGGAAGACATCCTTCACGGCCGCACAGATTTCGTCGTTAGAGACCCGCAAGACACCGTCCAGATACTTCTGGGCGATGGCGAACGGCTCTTCACCGACTTGTCGTACGGCAACGCCATCGGCGAAAAGCCCCACGCGTTCCAAACGAACACGCTTCCCTGCTTCCAGAGATCGGTACATCGCATCGGAATCTTCCGGCTCGACGCCCCAGACCTCAATGCTTGGTCGAAGTTGCTTGAGAGCAAGCGCGACTCCCGCCGAAAGACCACCGCCACCAACGGCGACAAAAATCGCCTTTACGTCGGCGGGCATTTGGGCATGAAGTTCAAGCCCGATGGTGCCCTGACCGGCAATCACGTCCGGATCGTCGTACGGATGCACAAACGACTTGCCCGTTTCCACCGCCCGGCTACGGGCATAGGTGTAGGCATCGTCGTAGGTATCTCCGTAGCAAACAAGAGTTGCCCCGAGGGCTTCAATGGATCGCTTTTTGACGTCCGGCGTCGTGGTCGGAACCACGATCTCTGCCGAGCAACCGAGCTGTTTGGCAGCCAGGGCAACCCCTTGGGCGTGATTCCCTGCCGAAGCGGTGATCACGCCCATCTCGAGCGCCTCTGGTTCCAGACGGGCCATCGCCGCGTACGCGCCGCGGAGCTTAAAGCTGAAGACGGGTTGAAGGTCTTCGCGCTTTAGCCACACCGCGTTGCCCACGCTCTTGGAAAGCCAAGGAGCGTGGTCCAACGGTGTCTTGACGGCGACGTTGTACACCGCCGACGCACGCATTCGCCGCAGGTAGGCCTCTGGGGTCAACTTCATCAGAATTAGCTCACAGGAGGGGCGCTCTTAGACTTGATCCGGAGCAACCTTGGCCGTGATAAACGGCATCATGCCTCGAAGCTCTTTGCCCACCGACTCCAATTGGTGAGCGCGCTCGCGGCGGCGAATCTCGTTCATCTTCGGTCGACCCGCTTCGTTCTCCTTCACCCACTCGTCGGCGAACTTGCCGGACTGGATATCAGCGAGAAGCTCCTTCATGGCGGCTCGCGACTGACTGTTGATCACCTTCGGACCTGCGACGTAGTCGCCCCACTCGGCGGTATCGCTGATCGAGTAGCGCATGTAGCTAAGGCCGCCTTCGTAAAGAAGGTCGACAATCAGCTTGGTCTCGTGCAGGCACTCAAAGTACGCCGCTTCCGGTTGGTATCCGGCCTCTACCAGCGTTTCAAATCCGGCCTTGATGAGTTCCGAAAGACCGCCGCACAGAACGGCTTGCTCGCCGAACAGGTCGGTCTCCGTCTCTTCCTTAAAGGTGGTTTCTAGGATGCCTGCCTTCGCCGATCCGATTCCCCAGGCGTAGCTAAGGGCGATCTCTTTGGCCGTACCCGTTGCATCTTGATAGACAGCAACCAGGGCGGGCATTCCGTTTCCGCCCGCGAACTCGGCGCGGAGTCGGTGCCCGGGACCTTTCGGTGCCACCATCGCCACGTTCACACCCTCAGGAGGGGTGATTCGGTTGAAGTGAACGTTGAATCCGTGGGCAAAGAGAAGGGTTTTGCCCGGGGTGAGATGGGGAGCAACATCGTTGGCGTAGATGCTCGCCATCGGAACGTCGGGGGTGCAGAACATTAGGACATCCGCCCATTGGGCGAGTTCGGCAACGGTCGGAACTTGGAAGCCGTCCGCCTCTGCCTTTGCCCGAGTTTTGGAGTCGGCGTGGAGACCTACGCGGACGTCCACGCCGCTGTCCTTCAAGTTCTGCGCATGGGCGTGTCCTTGCGAGCCGTAGCCGATAATGCCGACTTTGAGACCTTTGATCAGGTCTGGATTGACGTTTTGAGTGTAGTAAACAGTAGCCATTGATTCGTATCTGAAAGCGTAGTGAGACCCTCCGCAAGCAGATGGCGCTTACGGAGTGTCTAGAAAATTAGTCGAGTTTGATCGCGACCAGTCCGGTGCGAACGATCTCCTGAATTCCGAAAGGTTGAAGCGCTTCGATCAGGCGCTCGACTTCAGCAAGGTCTCCCGCAAACTCGACGACGACTGCCGTCTCCGAAGCTGCGGGGGTCTTCCCAAAGAACTCGAGGACGAGGTTATAAAGGCTCTCTCGCTGATCGGCGCGAGGCGCGCACCGAACAAGCACCATTTCGCGGCTAACCGACTTATCTGGCTCCAAAGACTCGCAGTCAACGACGTCGATGAGCTTATCGAGTTGTCGCAGCACTTGGACCATCACGCCATGGTCGCCGTCGACCACAAAGGTCATGCGACTGAAGCCGACTTGCTCGCAGTCGCCCGCATTGAACGAGGCGAGGCTGAATCCGCGTCTTCGAAAGAGTGAGACCACGCGATTAATCGTTCCGGACTCGTTCTGAACGAGAGCGGTGATGGTGTGTCGCTGGCTCACTTCGTTGCCTCCACCGGAGTCTTCAGCGCCGGGTCCATGATGACCTGGCTGTTGCTTCCGCCTGCCGGAACCATCGGGAAGACGTTCTCTTCCATCTCCACCACGAACTCGCACAAGACGGGTCCGTTATGGGCGCGTGCCTCTTCGAGGGTTGCGTCTAGGTCTTCCGTTCGCGAGCATCGGAGGAACTTCACGCCGTACGCCTCGGCGAGCTTGCCGAAGTCCGGTGAGCCCATCGCCACATGGCTGTAGCGGTTGTCATAGAACAGTTCTTGCCATTGGCGGACCATGCCCAAGTAGCCGTTGTTGAGGAGCGCGATCTTAACGTTGCAGTTAAATTCAACAGCGGTTTGGAGTTCTTGGAGCGTCATTTGGAATCCACCGTCGCCAACCACAGCCCAGACCTCTGCGTCTGGCTTCGCGAACTTTGCGCCCATTGCCGCTGGATAACCAAAGCCCATTGTGCCGAGACCACCGCTCGAAAGCCAGGTGTGAGGCTTCTTGAACTTGATGAACTGTGAAGTCCACATTTGGTGCTGACCCACGTCGGTGCTGATAATCGCCTCGCCCTTGGTGTGCTCGTTGAGTGCACGAAGAACGGTGCGCGAAAGGAATTTGCCCTCCGGAACCATCAGCGGATAGGTTTCTTGCCAGTCTTTAACCTGAGCTCGCCACGCTGGGTGCGTCTTTGGCTGGACTTCATTAAGAAGCGCCTGAAGCGAATCTTTGAGATCGCCGATCACGAAAGCAATCGGGCTGACCGTCTTACCGACCTCGCTAATGTCGAGATCGAAGTGAAGGATCTTGGCGTTCGGGGCAAACCGTGATGTATCGCCCGTCAGTCGGTCGTCGAAGCGGATTCCGATACCCATCACGAGGTCGGCTTCTTGTACCGCCAACGTTCCGGTTGCCTCACCGTGCATGCCCATCATGCCGAGGGAAAGTTCGTGATCTCGCGGGAAGCAGCCGAGACCCAGAAGCGAGTTGATTACTGGAATGTCGCAGGTCTCTGCAAGTGTCCGCAGTTCGTCCCACGAGTGAGAGTGCATGACTCCAGCACCGGCGATGATAACGGGCTTTTGAGCCTCGGCGATCATTTTGGCGGCGGTTGAGATCTGTTCTGCATCGGGGGTCGGCGGCAGGCGATAGCCCCGTCGCTCGATCTTATCGGGGAACGCAACGGAGGTCTTCTTGATGAAAACGTCCTTGGGGATATCCACCAAAACGGGACCCTTTCGACCCGTGTTGGCCAGATAGAACGCCTCTTCTAACACATAAGGAAGATCGTCGACGTTGGTCACGAGATAGTTGTGCTTGGTGATGGGAATCGTGATTCCCTGGATGTCGGTCTCTTGAAACGCATCCTTACCAATCGCCCAACTGTTGACGTTGCCGGTGATCGCAACCATGGGAATCGAGTCCATGATCGCATTCGCGATTCCGGTGACAAGGTTGGTGGCACCGGGTCCGCTGGTGGCAAGACACACACCTACTCTGCCCGTCGCTCGGGCGTAGCCGTCGGCCATGTGCGCCGCCGCTTGTTCGTGCCGAACCAAGATGTGCTTGATTTGCGGCCAATTCAACATTTCATCGTAAAGCGGCAAAACTACGCCGCCGGGATAACCAAAAAAGACGTCGACTCCTTGTCGTTCAAGGGCTTCCATCACTACTCGCGCTCCAGATCGTTCCATGCAAACTCCTGCGTCCTACAGCGGACCTTTGCCAACGACTCTGTTAGCGTGATGTGTTATTGATAGGTTCGAATCCGACTTCTCTTCAGTGAGAAAAAAAGCCTCCCCGGGGTTCACCCCAGGAAGGCTTGTCAGATGTCGTGTCTCTTCCTGGGGCGTTACGTTAAGTCGGTAATACCGCCAAGAAGAATAAGCCCAAGAAGCACGACAGATCGGAGCGACTCAGTCGCTTCAATCTCGCTCACGGGTCTTACCTGTCCCAACACGTCGAATAAAGCCTAACACAGGTTTTAAACCAGCGGAAGAAGAAAATGAATAAATCTTTGTTAAAGGTCCTTTTGACCCAGCTTCGGGACGGGTTCTCTAAAACCAAGAAAATTTGAGGAGTGCCACAATAGCGTAGTGGCAGGCGATAACTACACGATCCCAATTCGGAGCGACAAGCTTCAAATGACCTTCTCCGTGACGGAGCGTGTGCATACCCGACAGACCGATTTTCAGCGCATTGATATCGTCGACACCGATGTTTACGGCAAGGCGCTTCTTCTGGACGGACATATTCAGCTCACCGAATTTGACGAGAAGGCGTATCACGAGGCTCTTGTACAGATTCCTGCGCTCAACGTTCCGCAATTGGAGCGAGCCCTTGTGGTTGGCGGTGGCGATGGCGGCGTTCTTCGCGAACTTTGCCGACATCAATCGCTGAAACGAGTGGACATGGTAGAGATCGATCATGGCGTTGTCGAAGCTTGTTCCGAGTACATGCCCTCGCTAAACGCAGGCGCTTTCCAAGACCCGCGAGTGAACTTGCTCATCCAAGATGCGTTCCCATTCGTGAAGAATTCGAGCGATAAGTACGACCTTATCGTCGTCGATTCGACCGACACCTATGAGGATGAAGAGGGGGAGATCAGCGAGATGCTCTGGACCGAGGAGTTCTACGGTGACCTCAAGAATCTCCTGAATCCCGGCGGACTGGTAGTGACCCAGGCCGACAACCACGTCTACTGTCCTTACAGCGCGGAGAGCGTGATGGATTTGCTTGGCAAGGTCTTCCCCGTCACCGGGTTCTACTTCGCCCTGGTCCCTTCTTTCGGAGGGTACAGCGGCTTTGTTTACGGAAGCGTTGATGGAGGACTCAAGCCCGCTCTGCCCGCATCAAACCTAACATTTTCCTACCTTAACGAGCTCACCTACGCGTTGGCTCAGCAAGAGCTCCGGTTCAGCTAGTTCTCGGCTCGATTCAAATAGAAAAGCCCCCTCGCAGACTCGGCGAAGGGGCTTTTTTTGTTGAGGTGGCTTAGTTCAGGAATGGCTTCACGGCTCGATCCAGTTCGGGAACCAGGAGTTG
>CAZAVC010000044.1:0-10153 GCA_964488265.1 uncultured Fimbriimonas sp. | reverse complement strand
CGGATTGGTGGTTGCCGGGTTGTTTTTGGGTGCCACGGCATTCGGTCAGACTGGGCTTGTGGGAATGGACCGATATCCGCAGTTCCGCGGTCTTTCCGGACTGCCCGGTGGAGGCATCGGAGTCACCTTCGACGGTCACTATTCGCTTCGCGGTGCGATCGCCTATTCCACGCCGATTGGTTACGCTCCCAACGGGGGTCGAGTCTCTTCTACCCTCGGTGTCGTAGCGCCAAACTTGCGACCGGTGTTCATCGAGGACAGCGGTTTAGACCGTGCTGCCGGAAACGGAACCGGATCGCTCAACATCAGTGTCGACCTTTTGGGTGGTGGCTTTACGTTTGGAATCATGCCGCTTAGCGGAGCCTGGGACCAAGCCTGGACCGCCCAGTGGGGCACGCACCTGGGCAACGAGGTCGGCCTTGCGTTTGGCGTTCAAGACCTTGTCGGTGGCGGTGGATCGTCAGGCGAGAACATCGTTGGCGACAGCCGGTCCAGCCGATCGGCTTACCTTGTTGTTACTCAGCCGTACGGCAACTGGGGGCACTGGTCCGCAGGGTTGGGAACTCGCCGATTCCAGAAGGGTTTCGCCAACTTCAGTGGCTGGATCAACAACAACATGAAGGCGATTGTTGAGCACGACGGATTTGGATTGAACTACGGAATCGCCTGGAGCGTGAACGGAGCCACCCGAGACGGCGACCGAGACGATTACAGACGAAGAATCGAAACTACGGTGTTCTTGGGTCTGGTCCAGAACAAATACGCCTCGTGGTCAATTGGCGTGTCGTTCTAGTTTCGGGCGTTCTTCCACGCCGTTCCCGATTCAAGACCTCGTATAGCTGACATGGTTTTCATGTCCTGTTATTTCGCCCATCGGTTTTCTTAACCGTTTCTTATAATGATTAAGAGAGACCGAGAAACTACTAGGTCTCTCACCCGCCCAAACAGGGCAGGAGACCATTGACATGAAAAGCCGCAACCGAGCATGGCGTCGTAGGCAAGCTCGCCGAGTTCTTGCCAAGATCAGCGAAACAAAGGCTTGGCTGCTGAACACGGTTCAGAAGCGAAACGGTGAAAAACCAATGCCCGTTCCGGACCTGAAGGTCCACGAGCATGGGAAACTCACCGCGGTGCAGGAGAAACGTTTACAGCACAAGCTGAAAGCACAACTCGCCGATGCATGGTTCCGCGACTCTTCGATCCCCGATGCCAACGCGGCTTAGGGCCAACGCAGCCTAGGGACGGGGTCTCAAGAAGGTGAGAGCAGGGTCGGGGCGACCTCGATCCAGCTTCCCTCTCTCTAGTCGATCCCACTGAAACCGGTCGACCCTCCCCAGGTCGACCCCCTCCCGGAGCGTCTCTTTTCGTGAAAGCGAGGAGGGCGCTCCTTTCAGTTTTTGGGATTACTCGACTTCGGAAACCGATTCAACGACCCCGGAGGCATGGTCGGCTTCGGAATGGACGAGATGTCCAAGATCTCGATCGACCGCTTCACGAATCGTGTTCACCAGCCGATTCTCGACGGTCGCTTCCGCCATGAGGATCGCGTTCTTAATGGCTCGGGCATTGCTTCGGCCGTGGGAGATGATGCAGATTCCGTTTAATCCGAGAAGCGGAGAGCCACCGACCGCGGCGTAGTCGGTTTTCTCTCGAATCGGCTTCATCACCTTCTTCACGGGCCAGTAAAACGCCCTGATGAGCTTGTTCGTGGGGACTTCTTCCTTGATGATGCTCGCCATGAGCTCAGCGACGCCCTCAGCGGTTTTCAGCACGACATTGCCGACAAATGCTTCGCAAACCACCACGTCGCAAGGCTCTTTGAACATGTCCTTGCCTTCGATATTGCCCGCGAACCACTCGTGCTTACTGAGCAGTTTGAAAGCCTGTTTGGCAAAGGCGTTCCCCTTACCCTCCTCTTCCCCGATGTTGAGAAGGTGGACCTTTGGATTTTTACGACCCATGACCTGCTGGGCATAGGCTCGACCCATAATGGCGAACTCCACCAGGTGCTCGGGATCCACGTCTGGTGATGCTCCCGAATCCAGCAATACGAACCCGCCGTGTTTGTTGGGCATGGGGCTGGCGATAGCGGGTCGATGGACCCCGCTGATTTGTCGCCAAACAAGGAGCGATGTGGCACTGGCCGCGCCCGTATTCCCGGCGCTCACCATGGCTTGCGCCTTGCCTTCTTTTACCAACCGAGCCGCAACCATGAGGCTGCTGTCTTTCTTCTTTCGGTAGGCGTCGAGCGGCTTTTCTTCCATTCCAACCGCTTGGCTTGCGGCGACGATTTCCACGTTCGCAGGAAGATTGGGCGCAAACTTACGAATCTCCTCTGGCTGACCGACCAGATAGAGCTTTGATTTCAGCAGAGGAGCCGCTTCAAGGGCGCCAAGAACAATTTGTTCGGGCGCATGATCGCCGCCCATTGCATCTACGGCAATGCTCACCCTGCATTCTCCTCTTCCTTGGTCTCCTGGCCACTGCTCTCCCCGCCATTACTGTCCTCGTCTTTGAACTCCTTAAGAGCATCAAAATCGTGACTCTCTTCGCTATCCGAGTTTTCTTCGGGCGCTCGCTGAGCAGCAACGGGGCAAGGACCGTCCCAACCAAACGAACACAGCGGTTGGGTAGGCATGTTCAGCCAAAGCGTTTGGCGCAGGAGAACTTCCACCATCAACGAGTTTCCGTCGAACATCGGGAATGGCTCGTCGTCAACTACGCGCGCAAAGTCTTGCGACGAAAGTGAACTGGGCACTCCTTCTACTTGGAATTGCTCATCGATGGGAAAAACGATGTCTTGTTCGAGTGGGCCTACGCAGCGAGCGCATTCCACAACGGCTCGCGTTTTGAACTCGCCGGTGATGAGTAATAGACTGCCGGAAGAGACTGCTTCCAGATAACCCTCTAAGGGGGTCACCAGATCCAGTTCTTCTTCTTCAGGGAGTTCGGTGGAGATGTCGACCGCTAACTTACGCCCAGGGTGTTGGAGTACGTCGTTGAGGTCGAGAAGGTCGTCTCGGCGCACAGGTTGTAAAGTTTACCTGCACAGACCGTTGCTGCCGGAAAACTGCACCGAATACGGAACCTCAACCGTCTTACGGAAGTCTTTCCAGCTCAAGAGAGTCCGTCTTGCCACGATTCCTGAAGTCGTTTTGAACTCAATTTGAACTGAAACCGGGGGCAATTCTTGCCGAACCGGGAGATTCCTGCATACAAAACAAATTCGAGTTGCTATACTGAGTCGCACTCTCTTGCAAGGGTTGGCTATGCGTCCTCGACTTGAAGTTGGAAACTGGAAATGGAGCGTTGGAATCAGCGCTCTTGCGATCGCTCTTATCGGATGCGGCGGCGGCGGATCGGAAGTCGCCACGACGGGCGGTGGCGGTGGCGGAACGTCGGGCATTCCCGATCTGTTCCGTGGACTTGCTGCGGTAAACCTGGACGATGTTCCCGGTCTGGCTCAGATCACCTTCATTACGGGTGCTGGACGAGACACGAACACCATTGCGGGAACCCTTCAACGCGTTTCGTTCGACGACTCCTTCGGGACCGTCGCAACGTTCCGACCCTCGAAGTCTCTTGTTCTTAACCGCTATCACAGCCAAATTGAGAACTTGAACATCCCGAATGCGCTCGGTCAATCGACCCGACGCTTCCGGCAGTTCGACCTGAGCATCACTCCGCTCACCGTAACCGCTGACGGCATCACGACGACCTTCCCGATCAACTTCGTTCGAACGGGTGGAGTGAGCGCTCCTGGCGATTCGATCTCGGTGCCGGCCGACATTCGCATCTTCCCGGGCCGACACACTCACATTCCGGTCTTCTTGGACGACACCGTCATTCCGTTTGAGGACATCCTGGACGATACGGGCACGGTTACAGGTCAGCGAGCCGTGTTCGATCTGGATCGTCTCGAAGAACTGAACCTCACGGACGACAACGATTTCACGCTGAAGTCGATCTCGAGCGACTACATCGCTTTCGACATCAGCGCCATGGCACCGGCAGACCGACCGCTTCTTAGCGACGGCTCTACGGCGACCCGCGTTTTCTTCAGCGGAGACGGCTATGCACTCGGTGCAGGCAACCCGTTCGGCGGAGCTTCTCAAGCGTTCGAACACCTGATCCCGCTCGGCCAAGACGACACCGTCATTGGTCGGTACAGCGGTCCGGTGACCAGCGCAGGCGCCACCATTCAAACTCCGGGAACCTACTCGCTGGTTCAAGCCAACCCTTCGTTGGTGAACCCAGACGATCGCCCGATTCTCACCACGCTTCAAGGCATCTGGAAGGACCACTACCGACAAACCCGTGGCACCGATGGATCCATCCGGAACATTGGCTACCTGCGAGGCGAGGTCAATACGGTGGCCATGTCGATTCCGAGCAGCGAAGATGGAGATCGACAAGACGTTCTCTTCTTGACTCAAACCTTCTCGGTGAACCCGGACGGTACGAGAACCGCTCAAATCCAAAGCCTGTTCTGGGGCTACCTGGACTTCGAGACCAAGACGATTCGCGCCTATCCGATCCGCAACCTGCCTGACATCAACACCGATACCAACATCGCAGGCGAAGTGGTCGGCACCATCACGGGTCAGTTCAATCGAAGCTACGCAACCACCGCATCGGTGCAGCTCACGCAGTACGTTCAGTTCACGATGACGTCGCCTCCTACGGGCGTGCCGGCTTCGGGTGTGATCGTCGTTCTGCGACGCTAACGCGAACGAGTAATAAAAAGACAAGCCCGCTTGTTCCTGGGAATCCAGAGAACAAGCGGGCTTTCTTCATTTTTAACCCGGACCCTGACCCTAACCCTGACGTAGAGTAGAACGGAATGCGACCGATCCTTTGCGGCACAGAAACCGAATACGGCCTCACCGTCGAGGGGTTAGGGGCGTCTGACCAAATTGAATTCGCCACCGAATTCGTTCGGGGCTATCCGCAACCGGGCTCCGATCGAGTGGCTTACTTGGGTTGGGACTACCGGCTGGAATCCCCGCGAGCCGACTTAAGAGGCTTCAAGCTAAAAGCGCTTGCCTTCGATCCCGAAGACGCCCAGTACGACAAGGGGAAGGTCTACGGAAGCAGCGAGGAGATCCGGTCGGACCGAGTCTTAGACAACGGCGCACGGTTCTATAACGACCATGGGCATCCGGAATACAGCACGCCGGAGCGGTTCTCGATTTTCGAGGTCGCGCAAGACGATCTGGAGGGCGAACTCGTGATGCTGGAAGCCGTGCAAGCGTACGGTCGGAAAACCGGCAAAGAGGTTCGCGCCTACAAGAACAACACCGATTTTCACGGGGCGTCATACGGCACTCACGAGAGCTATCTGGTGCCTCGGGCACACGGTTTTGAGCCCTTGTTCCAGGCAGTCACGCCGATGCTTTTGGTGAGGCAACTGTTGACCGGAGCAGGCAAGGTCGGGGCGGAATCCGGTGCCAAATGCGCCTATCAAGTGAGCCAACGAGCCGACTTCTTTGTGGAACCCGCGAATGCGGAGACCCTCTACCGTCGACCCATTTTCAACACTCGCGACGAACCGCACGCCGACGCCTCCAAGTGGATTCGTCTCCACGTCATCTCGTGTGACGCAAACCGACAACCCCTGTGCGTGGCGCTTCGACTCGGCTTGGTGAAACTCGCCTTGCACTTGCTGGATGCGGGGGTCGCCCCTAAGTTCGAGTTCACGGACGTCGTTAAGGCCTTCAAAGACCTTAGCCGTCATCCGAACCTAGACGGGCCGATCCCGCTCAAAGGGCGATCGCACACCACGGTCCGGGCGATTTTCGACTCCTACTTCTCCGCCGCGGAGGCTCATCTGGATTTGAGCGATCCCCACGAGGGGGCGCAAATCCGGTGGACCATCCATACCTCACGAGCCCTCCTAGAGGCATTCGAGAACGACTTTCCCGCCTTCGCACGGCAAGTGGATTGGGCGATCAAGCGCGAGGTTCTGCAGCAGGTCTGTGAAGCGGAAGGATGGGAGTGGGGTGACCCCAGACTGGCTTCTTACGACCTAGAGTTCGCCAACATCGATCCCGAAGAGAGCCTGTACGAGGCGATGCGGATGATGGAAGCGGTGGACGAACCCACCTTCCCCACTCTGCCCGAGAAACCGAGTCGAGCACTGGCCCGGGCAATCGCGGTTCAACATTTTCGACCCTTCCTCAAGGCCCTCGCCTGGTCGGGCGCAACGTTTAGAATCGATGGGAAAGAGGAGTTTCTGGCCTTTCCGCCGGATATTGTCTATCCTTCAACTCTCGGCGATGTTCCAGACGTAATAACCTTTAGAGACCGAATCAAGGAGCTCTCCCTATGAACGCAGATCGAATTCAACGCGACGCACCCACCCCAGAACGCAAGTCTGGGGACGAATCGGGACCGACTCGGCCGGATGTTTCCAAGCCAGAGGGCGGTAATGAGCTGTTAAAGCGCCTCAAGAAAGTGGACCCAGACCAGGCGAAGAAGTACCGCCAACGATCCGGGCAATAACCATGGCGAGCCTGCTTTCTGCCTCCGCGAAGCCTTTTGAACAGGTGGTGGAGCCACCTTATCTGAAACCCGTCGGGACCGGATCTCCGGACACTCATGGCACCACGGTTTTGGCGCTGAAGTTTGAAGACGGCGTGCTGATCTTCTCCGATCGTCGTGCGACGATGGGCAACCTGATCATGTACGACCAAGCGGACAAGATCATGGCGCTCGACGACACGGCGGTCGTCGCCATCTCGGGCTCTTTTGCTCGAGCCATTGAGGTTTGTCGGTACCTGAAACACTCTTTCAAGTACTACCGAAGAGCCTTTCTTCAGGAACTCAGCACCGAAGGAAAGCTTGCCGAAATCTCGAAGTCGATTGCCGGGAACGCTCCTATGGCGATGCAAGGAATCGGGCTATTCATCCCAATTCTGGCAATCTACGACGCCGCTCGGGAGAAGTTCGGAATCTTCTTCTTCGACGGAGCGGGCGCTCGTTTTGAGAACCCCGAATACGCCTGTGCCGGATCGGGCAGCGAGCGGATTCGCGGCGTGTTCGAGTATCTCACTCGTACCGAGGGATCGTTCGGAGAGAAGTCGCTGGAGAAAGTGCTGGAGGATGGTCTGCGAATGCTGGATATCGCGGCCGACCTCGATTCGGCGACGGGTGGCTTCAATAAGGTCGATCCGATCGTGAGAGTGCTGGATAAGCAAGGCAATCGCCCGGTCGATCACGAGCTTCTTCAAAACGCGATCGCGAAAGTGCTCGGTCGATAGAACATTCAGCGACCTTGGAACCGTCGTACAATACGGGTCAGTCCCAACGCGTCGGTTCCTAGGTTGCTCATGTTTTGTCCGCAGTGTGGAAAATCTCTCTCCGCTCCCGCCGCATTTTGCATGCACTGCGGAGCCGATCTGCGCCAACTGACCCAAGGCCAACCTGCCCAAGGACAGCCGTTGCAGGGACAACCTTTTCAGCCCCAGGCACCCGGTAATCGCACCGGACCACAGATCCCTCCAGGCAGACAGGTCGCTTCAGTCGACGCTGCCTTCGCTCAGGCGCAAACTAAGAAGCGAAACATCGCCATCGCTGCCGGAGCAGGCGCACTGGTTCTAGCTTTGCTCATCGGCGCCATCGCGACCAACTTTTTGAATCGTACGGCAACTCAGCCTGCCGATACGGTGCTGCAAAGACAGGCCAAGCCGCCCGAGCCGATGCTCGACAAAACCTCCGCACCTCCTGCCCCAGTTTTGGAAAAAGAAGCTGTCGCACCGAAGGTAATGCCAGACGACGTTCGTCGTTGGCTGGAGCATCTGGAAGAGACGGAAAAGAGACGGGGCAAGCTCACCATGCAGGGGCTAGGAATGATGATGCAACTCGCCCCAGCCGCCCAAATGGGAATTGACCTGGATGCGCTGAAGGCACTGGCATCTGGCGATCCTGATCTTCCCGAGCCCAAAACGGGTGCGGATAAGGTTGCGGAAGGAGCGGCTCAGGTGAAGCAAGAATGGGACGCGCTTAAGGAGTACTTCAAGTCGGTCTATCCGCCCCAAGAGTGCTTGGCAACCGCCAACACCTATTGGAACGCGCTCGACGAGACCGCCGCGATGATTCAAGACATTCTTGGCGCGGTGGTGAAGTCTAAGGAAAACACAAGCGCCGCGCTCGACATGCTTTACGGGATGCAAAACACGTCCAAAACCATCGATGCGGCGGGCACCCAAACCGATGGGCTTGTTCAGCAGATTTGCGACAAGTACGACACCAAGAAGTGGTTTTCCATCAATTCAGATTTCGCCCAGTCCGGGCTGTTTGGCAAAATGGGTGGGTGAACCCCAATCCCTTTCACGGGATATCGCCAGATGAAGAGCTTCCGGAAGCGGAGCTCGTTCGCCTTTCAGAGGCGTGGTTACAGGAACTGATTCATTGGCACCCCACGGGTCGACCCGTTCAACTGATCTGGAAAGGCTTACGGGTTTCGGCGGGAATGGCGTACTACCCATCGCACCGGATCGCCCTGAGCAAACGAGTGCTGAAGACTCCGCGAATGACCTACGAGACCCTTGTTCACGAGTACGCGCACCTCATGGCTTTCACACGAGCCCAAGCCGCGGGAAAGCCTCGGGAAGGGGCAGGGCATGGGCCCATGTGGCAGGCGGCCATGGCAGAGCTGGGAGCCACCCCCAAGGTGCGGCACAACTACGCGGTCGAAAGAAATCGATCGAAGCAAACGTTTCGATACCGGTGCGAGCGGTGTCGAGCCGAGTTCGACAGAAGTCGCCGACTAAAGCCGGGGCGCATCTACATGCATGTTCGGTGCGGCGGACGCCTTCGGTTGGTGCTGGTGCAACGGAACGACGATTAACTCTTGTCCCGATTTTGCGTTTCGCCGAGGTTCAAACCTGAACGAAACGTGACAGTCAGCGAGGATTACGCGTAGAGTCCTGTAGCCTGGTCAATCGCCTCTGATTATCGACCATCGCCGTTGCCTTATGTGGATCGCAGACAGATCACGAGCCCAAGAGTTAGACCGGATCGCCGAGAGCGAGTTCGGCCTATCCACGCGCGTGCTGATGGAGCGCGCCGGACTTGCCGTTTTTGACGCCGTTCGCAAAATGTTGCCCGACGGGGGTCGCCTTATCTTCTTCTGCGGCAAGGGACACAATGGCGGTGACGGACTCGTAACGGCTCGCGTCGCCCACTCTCATGGGTACCGCGTCGAGATCCTCATGGCATGCGAGGAGAAGGAGCTTGCCCCTGAGACGGGATATCAGCACCAGCTCACCCTTGCGCAAGGTCTGGAACCCATTTTCTGCAACGACGCTCGCTGGGAGCGCCGCATCGAGGGTCTGCATAACTGCGATCTAATTGTAGACGCGCTGCTAGGCATTGGTGCCCACCGACAAGTTTTTGGTCCGGTTAAGCGAAGCATCCAGTCGATCAACCGGAGTGGAGTTCCCGTGGTCTCCATCGACGTGCCATCTGGAATTTGCTGCAACACGGGCGAGGAGCTTGGCGAATCGGTATGGGCGCTTCGCACGATCACGCTCGGTATGCCTAAGCCGTACCTGTTCCAGGGGATCGGTCTCGAGCACGCCGGATACTGGTCAGTGGCGGAAATTGGTTACCCGCAAGCACTTTTGACCGAGCCAACGGATGCCCGTTTGATTGATGGCGAGTGGGTTGCCAACCTCCTTCCGGAGCGGCTTAAGGCGAGCCACAAGGGCGATAACGGTCACATTCTGATTGTCGCGGGAAGCAGGTGGATGCGCGGCGCGGCATCGCTTTCCGCCATGGCGGCGTTCGGTGCGGGGGCTGGATTGGTCACGGTTGCGGGCACTCCAGAGGTGCTTGCGGCGGTGGCCTCCAACGTTCCCGAGGCGCTGTTGCTGCCTCTTCCCGAACAAGACGGTGTGATCGCTCCCGAAGCGGCAGATGTTCTCTTCCGGTATCGACACAAGTTTTACACCGCCCTATTTGGTCCTGGCCTCAGCCAAGAAGCACCCGTTCAGGAGTTCCTTAAGAACGTTTTTGAATTCTGGACCGAGCCGTGCGTGCTCGATGCCGACGCGCTGAATGCGGTGGCGATGGGTGTGCCGATGCCCAAAGCAGAGTGCGTGCTCACCCCGCACCCGGGCGAAATGAGCCGACTTCTGCACTCCAGCAT